>JBDTIC010000001.1:0-2933 GCA_039936595.1 Ginsengibacter sp.
TTACGCATGATTCCAAGGGAGTAAGCCTTACTCAATCACGGCTTGAATTAGACAATCTTCTCAAACAAAGAAATACAAAAATTGAGATTGTTGACAAAAAAAATAAGATGGATAATTCATTGGGGACAAAGATTATTATCAAAATTCAGGAGGAGACAGAATGATACGATCAATCATTATTGATGACGAACCACATTGTATAAAGTCTTTACTGAAAGACATCCAACTGCATTGTCCTTCAGTAGAAAATATAGATACCTGCAACTCAGCCAAGGAAGGACTTCTATCTATAAAAAAACAGATGCCTGATCTTGTTTTCCTCGATGTGGAAATGCCCTGGATGAATGGATTTGAAATGTTGGAGATTTTAGATACAATTAATTTCTCGATTATTTTTACAACCGCACATAATGAATTTGCGGCGAAAGCATTTCGCATTAGTGCCGTTGATTATTTGTTAAAGCCTATTGATGCGCAGGACCTTATGATGGCTGTAAAAAAGGTTGAAAGAAAACTTAAGCAAGGAAACAATGTGCCACATATTAGTAACCTTCTTCAGAACATCCGTCAACCTTTTAATGAGCAAAAAATTGCTTTACCATTGAGGGAAGGTTACGAATTTGTAGAAGTGTCTTCTATTATATATTGCCATGCGGAAGGGGCTTATACAAAGGTTTTTATTCAGGGGAAAAAAACAATGCTTATTTCAAGAACTTTGGGAGATGTTGCTGAATTATTACCGCCTGAAATTTTTCAGCGCATACATCATTCTACACTTGTAAATGTTACTTACATTTCTCAGTTTTTGCGAAGTGATGGAGGGTATATTGTTTTAAAAAATGGTGAAAAATTTCCTGTAAGTAAAACAAAAAGGGAAATGCTGATGGCAAGGCTTGGGTTAAAATAATTAGGTTCTACTAAGCGGTATGCTTACTTTCTAATTTAACAATTAGATAATGTAATGATGCCTATACCAAAGCCATAACCTCAATGCAGTAAGGTAAATTAAAAAAATGATTTACTGCAGGATCCGTACTTCTTATTAATAAATCAGTTGCTAAAAGTACGTTTCTTTATGCTGCCATATGTTTCGGATCGTAAAACAAGAAATTATTTTATCAAGTACGATAACCATAAACTCTATACGCTAAGCCCAATAAATCTCCCAAAAAAATTATCCATCATTCTTTTTACCTCCTGCTGCTCCTCCCTCGGGGTTGCTATCGGGAAGTTATCGCGTAGCTGGCGAAACTTCAGATTTTTATTTTGATAAAAAAAGAAGAAACCGGAATGCACCGCGGTCTAACTCAAGGCGTATCGACCGAATAGGGAAAGTGGCAGTGATCGACACCGAAGGTCATCGCGTGTATTAATTTTGGTGAAAATTATTTGTCAGATTATGGGTGTCTGCCGTGTCAAATGCCTGGCATGTATCTTAAACCAAATTGCTGACAGCCGTTCAAAAAAGATTACTTTTATTCAAGCTCACAAAAAATAAGACAGAGAACAAAATATAACCTTACCATAGACAATAGTTTTTACCAAAATAAGAATTTTATGCAGTCGTTCCTTTCCCGTAAAAAATTTATTGAGAGAATTGCTAAAGGTAGCGCTGGTGTTTACCTGGGATTGTCGCCCATCTATGCAACCATACCTAAATTCACAAATGTTGAAAAGATAGTTCCTGATGGACAAAAATGGAAAAATTACTCTGAAAAGATAAAGCATCCCTGCCTTACTATTAAAAAAGCAGACCTGGATGTTGCCCGTGAAAATACAAGACTATATGGATGGGCTAAAGACTATGCTTCTAAGGTGGACAAGAATGCCCAACGTTATCATCATCTTATAGATGCAGCCTTTCTGGTAAAAATGATTGAGGAAACTACTCCGGGCGATCCATTATTTACTCCCTGCCCTTCGTGCAGAGATAAGGGTAAACCTGTGTTTCCTCACGGATTATGGACATGGAAAGTTGAAAACCCTGACCAATTAAAATGTAATGTGTGCGGCACTATTTTTCCTAATGAAAGCTATCCTGAGAACATTATATTTCATACTAAATGGGGGAAGTCTCAAACCGTAAGTTATTGTGGAGGCGACACCTTTACTATTTTTGGATATAAAGAAGGAAGGCCAAGTTTTATCGCTAACATCCGGGCCCGCAAAGTGGAATGGATGGCCAACTATTGTTACACTCTGGCAGAAGCGTATATACTCACAGGTAATATTCAATACGCAATCAGTTGTAAAGCCATTCTCCTCAGATTTGCCGATTGTTATCCCAACTGGCTGGTGCATGTAGGCTATGGTGAATATGCCGATATGGATCCCCGTGTTGCATCCATGAATATTAATAATCTTCCTGAATCGGAAATTTGTCCTCCCCCTAATAAACCTGACAAAAGTTTATGGACAGGATACTGGAGCGCCGGGAGAGCAAGAGGCGTAGGCATGGAATCTGGATTTGTCCGTAAGGTGGTAGCAGCTTATGATCTTACCGTTTCTGCGAATGATTCAGCAGGCAACTCTCTCTACACTAATGAGGATCAACAGAAAATTGAACACGATCTTTTACTTGAAAGCACCGTCCTCCTGGTTTGTGACAAGGCCATTAACAATAAATCAGTCAGTAATCATTCTGCGGCAGCCCTTGTAGGAATGTGTGTGGGAAATCCGGAACTGATTCGCTATGGATTAAACAGTTTCAAAAAGACGGTAGATGGATGGTATCTGCCAGACGGAACCAGCAGCGAGTCACCTGCTTATGGTTTGATGGCGCTTGAAGGCATCTGGGATATGGCCCAGGCTGCCCTGGGATATAGTGACCCGGCCAGCTATAGCGACAAGGATGGAACCAGGATAGACTCACTTGACCTTTATCACCAAACCAGCTATGGTAATGTATTGGAAGCGTTATTTAAAGGGCAGCA
>JBDTIC010000002.1:0-5704 GCA_039936595.1 Ginsengibacter sp.
GCCTCCGCCGCGAAAATATCCATTATTGGCGGGATACCATGTAGTAGCTTTTAAACAATTATTAGCTTCTTCTTCACTGATCTCCCAAAAGGGTTTCATAACCGGTTTGCCATCCTTTGCTTGTTGCCCCGAGCCGTCCAAAGTAGCGGATCCTGAATTGATGAGATGGATAAAACCATTTGCAGCGGCTCCATCGGGTTTCCACATAGCCACCCTCTCCACAGCGTCAGGACTCCAGTACGTTCTGACATCGGCGAATATCTGTGCAGTATTAGTAAGCAGGTAATTAAAAAGCATGGATACACCGTTCAATGAATCGTTTTCTGTGGCTACCATGTAAGGTGCACGAATGCCGTTCCAGTCAAAAGAAGAGTTGAGAATCGCTTCAGAAAAATCTCCGTTGGGTAAAAAGTCTGTCCATTGACGTTGCCCCTGGAAGCCTGAAACAATGGCGTTGTGTCCCTGCGCTTCTTCGCCAAAACCCTTATCCCTTAGTTTTTCGTTCCCAGTCATTAAATCCTTAATAATGAGCGTCATCTTTACTACAAATTCCCAGTCTTTATCTTTTTGCTCGCGACTGAACTGTTTTTCTTTTGGATTAAAATCTTCCCCTTCTTTGCAATTTTCTTTAGTCCATTTCAATGCTTTTTGATACTCTTCTTCATCAAAAATATCCTTCTGAATACGACGGAATACTTCAGATGAATCCACATACTCGTTTCTCATTCCAAAATATTCCCGGAACAGCGATGGAGTAACCATAGACCCTGCTATTCCCATGGATACAGATCCTATAGACAGGTATGATTTTCCGCGCATAATGGCCACTGCCAGGCCAGCTTTTGCGAAGTTTAATAATTTATCCTTGACATCACCCGGAACATTTTCATCACCAAGATCCTGCACATCTCTTCCATAAATACCGAAAGCCGGTAAACCCATTTGATTGTGTGCGGCTAAGGTAGCAGCGAGATATACAGCGCCCGGTCGTTCTGTACCATTGAAACCCCATATTGCTTTGGGTAAAGCAGGATTCATATCCATCGTTTCACTACCGTAACACCAACAAGGGGTCACAGAGAGAGAGACTCCTACATTACTGGCTTCAAATTTTTGTGCACAAAGAGATGCTTCGTGCACACCCCCAATGCAGGTATCGGCTATTACACATTCAACGGGGGATCCGTCAGGGTACTTTAATTCTGACGAATACAAGGCCGCGACATTTTGTGCCATCTTCATGGTTGTGTCTTCCAATGATTCTCTAACACCTCCTAAACGGCCATCAATAATAGGCCTTATGCCTATTTTGGGGTATTTGTTTTTTTGTTTCATTCTGATCAATTTTTAATATGCTAAAATTCTTTTTGAATTAAAAAGCCACTAATTACACAAATTAACACGAATTTCTTATTACAGAGGTCGGTTGAGTGCATTTAAATCCGATAGTTATCGTGACCCCTGCGGAAAAAAAACCAAGAAGGTTTTAAAGACTTCATAACCTGAATGTCTTTCTAAAAACCTTCTTGGTTTGACGCCCTTATGGCTAAAGTGCTCAATTCTGAAATTCTTTTTGAATATCTTCCAGGGATACGCCAAGTAATTTTTCTGCTATTGCATCCAGTCCTTTTTCCTCTCCGGTAAAGTGAAATACTGCGTGCTTATGCGAAAGTGATTGTCCCGGTTTTAAAAATGCAGCCGGTGATACACTTTCCATTTCATAGAATGGTCCCATTTGGGTACCATCAGCCAAAGGCCCGTCATTATAGGCATTCACTGCATCTCCTGAGAAAATGGGTTTAGTGGTGTTCCATTCCTGGTTCAAATATTTTGCTGATGAATCCACGTCAAACAGGATGATCGTAAGCACCTTATTTTCGGGATCATAACTACCGGCAAGAGGTTTTGCATGGCCCGGAATAATACCCAATTTTCCACGGCTTTTACCATCGGCCTTAAAAAATAAAATAGTATCAGAATGTTTTAACCTCTCAGGTGAAATCTGCCCGAAGTAGTCAGAAGTAGCTATTTGATTGAATGGCTTTCCTGATAAATTTTTAAAAGGAACTACGATTACGGTAGAAGGAGACGGATTAAACATATCCAACAACCAGAGGCACGGCATGCCTGTAGCCTCTGTCCATTCATTCTGACCTTTGTTGGTAATAATATTTTCTGTTTGATAAGCTACTGCTTTGACTGAAGTGTCTAACGCAAGCCCTACTCTTTTTGCGATTTGTTCATTACTTAAAATTTTTACTGAACGTTCTACAGACAGATCAAGCTCGGTGCCTTTGTAATTGGTAACCTGCATATTTTTTTGCATAGTGACCGACTGGCTGTTCTCATTAACTACATTCCACGGCTCCGTGTCAAAAGAGGCTGGTGTTTTCCAGTTGGCAAAAACCATTGGAGAATCCGGTGGGAAGAACAATGAGAACTTACCTCCTTCAGGTCCCAGCCACAAGCGATTTTCACCACCGTACCCATTCATATGGGCATCGGGGGTACCCGTGAACGCTTTATAATTAACCCACCCAAAACTTTGTCCTCCATCACCATCCGCTGTAGAAGTAAACACTTTTGCCTGGTATTTTGGAGATACAATGATGCGCGCTGCACTGGAATCCATACTTAATACCACCACACTATCGTCATGCTGTTTTAAAAAATGTAAGTCATATCCAAAACTACCTTTTGGATAAGAACTTTTATCGTTAGTTTTATAGACCTGTTGCTGTCCTGACTCATTGCATGATAAGATCACAATAGTCATAATCAAAAGTGAACCAAAAATCTTTTTTATCATAATCGAAATTTATTATTGATCGTTAATTGACTTTATACCAAAAATTGAAATGCACTTCCAAATTTATACATTGAGAAAATAATCAGTTTGTCCTAGTACCACAACTTTTTCGTAAAACTAATTTTCCTTTTACTAAAATGGTTACATATTTCTTGTCATTATCTTTAATCTTTTCAATAGCTAATGTAACTGCTTTTTTTCCCATTTCAGCAAGAGGCTGGCTGACATAAGAAAGTGGCGAATAAAAAAAGTCAAAAGCATCACTTTCGTCAAACGAAATAATAGAAAGGTCTTCCGGCACTCTAATCTGTAAACCATAAACTATTTTCAAACCCTCGATAGCCAGGGTATTAGTTGCGAAAAAAATAGCGTCAATTTTCGGAACAAGTTCGAGGAGTTTTCTCATGGCTATTGCTACCTCCTTTTCGATGTTCTGATATGAAATGTTTTTGATTAATGCACTTCTTACTTTGATTCCCGTATCTTTTAAGGCAGCTTTGTATCCATTCTTTCTTTCCTGCATGTGAGAAAGGCTGGTATCATATCCCATCATTGCAATTCTCTTATTGCCATTCAGTGCCAAATGTTCAACTGCATCATGAGCTGCCTGAAAATTATCTATGTGAACACTATCCACCTCAAGTGTTGTAAAATACCGGTCAATTAATACAACCGGTACATTTTGTTTCTGTAATTCTATTACCTGGTTTTCTGTATTTTCTACAGGAGCGATTATAAATGCATCTACTTGCCTGTTGAAAAATACATTTATAAGATCCTGGGACTTTTCAGCATTTTCATCACTGCTGCCAATGATCACGATATATTCTTCTTTTTTTGCTTCATCTTCTATGATCCTGGCAATATTTGAAAAGAAAGGATTAGATATGTCAGCTACAATCAGTCCAATAGTATGGGTCCTTCCGCTTTTTAAACTTTTGGCAATAAGGTTGGGTTGATAATTCAATTCGGCTACGGCACGTCGAATTTTTTGTACCATTTCGGAACCTACCCTGGCTTCTTTCTCTTTATTATTGATCACATAAGAAACCAAAGCGGTAGAAACGCCTACATGCCGTGCCACATCTTTGAGCGAAATTTTTTTAGCCATTCTACCTAATCAATTAATCTACCTAAACAGCCTAACCTTATTACGGAAAATTGCACTTGTGAAAGAATTAATACAACTAATGCTAAGGTTTTAATTTAAAATATTAATTCACTTCCAACCCATCTTTGTCAGGTAACGCTGGAAATAGGTTGTGAGGTTCTGTCTGGTACCAAAAAACCGTAGAGGCTATATCATCCTGTAAAGGTAAATATCGCCCACCGCTTCTCCATCCTAGCGCCTGGATGGTAACTTTCAAATCTTTTTCAAACCGGATAGGGTCTGTGATATGCCAGCGATACAAACCAAACCGCTGAGATACCTTATAGTGTCCATCGCCCCGTACTACCTGGTGAAGTCCGGCATACGGTGTACAAAATTCAGTATAATTTACTTGTTCAACTCCCGCTTCATTTTTCTTCCTGGTGTCAAAATCATAAGATCCGCAGAAGTAATCTTCTGTTCCTGTTCCGTTAATAGTTGGATATTTGGTATCACCATCTATATAAAATTTTATTTCTCCTTCTCCCCACCATCCATTGTTATGAACTCCCCAGGCCATATAAGTACCCACATACTGGCCGCGCCCTTTTATATTATCAACCAATGTGTAAACTTCTTTATAAGGTAATGGATTTACCCTGCGGAAGTGAGCATGAAAATAGGCGGCGTCCGAAGGCACTTCGGTAAGTATATAATCAACCTGGTAGTATAAGACCATGTCTTTGTCATCAATATTCTCCATGGTGATTCTGCATTTCTTTCTGAACGGCATAGGCCAGTAACAATTAAAGGCGCTGCCAGGATTCACGCACACCGCGAGTGATTGCAAAGGTGCGTATTCACCCCAACCCATACAGAAGAAATCTCCTACCGGAGCTTCGACCGAAGGATTTGTTTCCCCATCCCAATAAAAACGAAGAATTGAATTACGCCAATTTCCTGTTGGGGTCATCCATATATGTTGTATTGAACCAGAACCGTCTATCTCTGCAACCGTAAAAGTTGTATGAGCTTTGATCGCTACGCTGGGGCTCACTTTCCACCCCTGCCCAAGATCTCTTGAAGCGCTTTTGCCAGTTCCTTCTGTTGCCATTCCTCCCTGTCCTTTTGCTCCTGTAAAATTTTCGGGACTGATTGATCGCGTCTTTGCATCAGACAGCCTGTAAATATTACTCATGTTGGATTCTATACCGTTGTATTTGCCCTGGCTATAAGATGCAATAGAAGCAAAAAGGCAAAGAAATAGAGCACTAAATAACTTCCTGTTCATGATGTATGATTTTAAAATTTACAAAAAATTAATATTGAATTATCACAGATAGGGTGTCTGTATTGCTTAAACGTTTAAATATCAAATATATAATAAAGCTCTAAATAAAAAAATATTTTATCCGATGCAGATACAAGCCTTACAATGGTAAAATTATTCTGAACTCTTTGATTTCGATGAGAAGATAGTTGTTATGATTTCCTACCGGCAGGTAAGTTCTTATTTTGAATAATGCATCCGAAAATGGCAATAATTAATCGTAATCATTATCTTAGGCTGGAGGCAAATAAGTAGTGGCTGACTTTCGGTTCAGACGTACTTATACAACGTGTTAAGATAACGTGATGATTTTTTTATTTCTCTGGCATTTTATACGGATTAAATTATCTTGGCAGAATTGAGCGTTTTTGGTAATCTTGGTTTAAAATTTTTATTTTTAATCAGGATTACTTTTTTATCAAGAAAATAATTATGAATAATTGGTGGCAGAAAGTTTATTTCGGAAACAGTGTTG
>JBDTIC010000003.1:0-4931 GCA_039936595.1 Ginsengibacter sp.
AAACTCCTGACACACAGTTAACCGTAGCTAAATACAAAGACGGAACTATACTTGAGTTTGAAACGAGAGGAAGAACATCTAATGGTGAATCAAGCTTAGATACACGCGTTGGAAACATATTTTATGGAACTGATGGATATCTTGAACTTAACGGAAATATCTGGAAAGCTTTCCGCAAAGGGGAGAAAACACCATTTGCCAGTTCAAAAATAGGAACAGGTAATGAAACAATTTCTCTAAGTGGTCCGAGTGAACCTGAACATTTTCTCAATTTCATTAATGCGTTACGTTCAGGAAAAGATGAAGATTTACATTGCGACATCAATGAAGGCTTTTATTCAACTACGGTCCCTCTTTTAGCAAATATTTCTTATCGTCTGGGCAGGGAAGTTCGCTTTATGGGTGCGGATATGGATAACGAAAGAGTTATTAATGATCCTGAAGCCAACGCCATGCTGACACGTGTATATCGCCCTCCTTATGTCGTTCCCAGTGAAGTATAGGAAAGCCTATTTTTTATTCATTTCAATCCGAAAGCTATCGGGTTGAAATGAATTTATTTTGTTGCCAATTTTTTAATAATCAATAAATTCTATAGAATTATGAAGTTTAATTCAATTACTCTTATGTTACTGCCGGTTCTTTTTTTTATTTCGTGTGGGTCGGCTTCTCAAGGCAAGAAAGAAGATAAAACTGCAAATAACCAGAAAGTGGAACTTATTAATGACACTACCGACCAAAAAGTGGATGTAATGGTAGATGGTAAATTATTTACCTCTTACTGTTACTCAGATAGTTTAATGAAGCAAATACTTTACCCGGTACTCACCGCGGCAGGCACTGCCGTTACCCGTGGATGGCCTATTAAACCAAGATCCGGTGAACGCGCTGACCATCCCCATCAACGTGGGATATGGCTCAACTATGGAGACGTCAATGGTTACGATTTCTGGGGTAACTCTTACCAGATTCCTGCAGATGTAAGGAAAGTTCACGATGGGAGAATCCGATTTCAAAAAATAGATAAGATCTCCTCCGGAGATGGCGAGGGTACCCTGGTTGCTACATCAAACTGGGATGATCCTTCCGGTAAAGAACTTTTAGCTGAGAAAACAACTTATCACTTTATTGCGAAAGACTCATTACGTATCATAGACCGCATCACCACTTTAACAGCCACAAATGTTCCGGTAACCATGAAAGATACCAAAGAAGGCATGTTTGGTATCCGGGTAGCGAGACAACTGGAATTACCGTCAAAAGGTGCAGCTACTTTTATAGATGCTGAGGGAAATGCTACTAAAGTTTCTCAAATGTCTAATGAAGGTATCAGCGGCAATTATAGGAGTAGCGAAGGGATCACAGGCGACTCAGTATGGGGCACACGTGCAAAATGGATGGATCTTTATGGAAAGATCGGTAGTGAAGATATTTCTTTGGTTATTTGCGACCATCCCAAAAACGTCAGCTATCCGACCTATTGGCATGCACGTGGGTATGGTTTATTTGCAGCCAATCCATTCGGAGTAAAAGATTTCACTAACGGCAAAGAAGAACTCAATTATACAATTCCTACAGGTCAGTCAATCACTTTTAGATACAGGGTTATTGTTAGTTCCGGACATCATTTAACCGATGCTGAAATAAATGATCTTGATCAGGATTTTGCTAAGAAGTATAACTAAAAATTTTTGTAAAGAGTTGGGGGATTAAGCGAAGATAGCAGGTAGAATTTCCCCCAGTTCAGGATGGGCAAGTGAGAAAATATCGGAAAGGCAATACTATACTTATTGTTCCACGATCCTTTGTGATGTATCCAACAGGATGATTTATCATCGTTCCTGGCGATTGACATTTATTAATTTAAAATCTTTTATAAAACATTTCTACCAAATTAAAATGATCATTATGACTGAGAGAAGAGATTTTATTAAACAAAGTTTACTGGGGGCTGCTGGTCTTACTATAGGTGGAATGGGATTCAGCGCTAAATCTTACGCATCCATATCCGGCGCTAACGAACGCTTAAATATCGCAGTTATAGGTATTAATGGGCGGGGTAGCGATCACATTGATGCATGGTGCCGCCTTAATAAGAGCCATAATGTTCGTTTAAAAACGCTCTGTGATACCGATGAACTGCTTTTTGCTTCCCGATCCAAAATGGTAACTGATAAAGGTGGCGGGAAACCTCTAACCGAATGGGACATGCGTAAAGTCTATGATGACAAGGAGATTGATGCAGTTTCATTGGCCGTGCCTAATCATTGGCATGCGCTGGGAACTATCTGGGCTTGCCAGGCAGGCAAACATGTGTATGCGGAAAAGCCCGCAATGCACAACATTTGGGAAGGTCGTAAAATGATTGAAGCGGCCCGTAAGTATGACCGCCGTGTACAGGTAGGTTTTCAAAGCCGGTCGGTCGGTAGCATCATGGAAGCGATTAAATTTCTGCATGATGGCGGTATTGGCAAAGTTTATATGGCGCGTGGATTGTGTATCAAACCCCGCAATTCGTTTGGCATTGCCAAAGACAGTACACCCCCTGCCACCCTCCACTATGACCGATGGTTAGGGCCTGCTACATGGCGTGCCTACAATGAAAAACACGGACATTATAACTGGCATTGGTTCTGGGATACCGGCAACGGAGACACAGGCAACCAGGGGCCACATCAATTCGATATTGCGCGTTGGGGACTAAATAAAAACGAACATCCTGTATCCGTCTATTCCAATGGCGGCATTTACGGATGGAGCCCCGATGAATGTGCACAGGAAACTCCTGACATGCAATCTACAATAGCTAAATACAAGGATGGAACGATGTTGGAATTTGAAACGCGGGGAAGGCCCTCTAATGGCGAATCAAGCCTGGATATAAGAATTGGGAATATGTTCTACGGTACAGAAGGTTACCTTGAACTCAATGATGGAATATGGAACGCTTTCCGCAAAGGCGAGACTAAACCATTTACCGGCTCAAAAGAAAAATTAGAAGCCAAAAATGCAGATCTTGCCAATACAGGCGGTAGTCAACCGGAGCATTTTGCCAATTTTATTGATGCAGTACGCTCTGGCAAAGATGAAACACTCCACTGCGACATCAACGAAGGTTTTTTCTCAACAACTATTCCTTTACTGGCCAATATTTCTTACCGGCTCGGCCGGGAAGTTCGTTTTATGGGCGCGGATATGGATAAAGAAAGAGTTATGAATGATACTGAGGCAAACGCCATGTTGACACGTGTATATCGTCCGCCATACGTTGTTCCTGATGAGGTATAAGAGAAAGTAATTATTTTTTTTGTTCATTTAAAACTGATAATGAAAGCATATCTGTTTATATTACTAATTAGCCAGTTTGCTGCCCATGGCCTTATGGCGCAAATAAAAAAGGACATGCAATCTGATCCTAAATGGGTAGAATCAAAATATGGTGCATGGGGTGGCGCTGAAGTGGACGCTAAGCCTGGCCCAATGGACAAGATCTTACTTAAAGATTACGCCCCTGCTTCTTCCGTAGTAACCAAGGTAACTCATATCGCAAAGGCAAAATACTCAGCTATTGACGCTCATACTCATGATTTAGCGGCAACGCCCGAAGAGGTAGCAGAGTGGGTGAAGACTATGGACGAAGTGGGCATAGAAACCTCAGTTATTTTGACCGGTGCCACAGGCGGGAAGTTTGACAAATTAGTAGCCCTCTATCTGACTCCCTACCCAGGGAGGTTTTTACTTTTTTGCGGAATGTACAGCGCCAATGTGGATCAAAAGGATTATCCGCAACGTGCGGTAGCAGAACTGGAAAGATGTTATCAGAAAGGCGCACGGGGAGTAGGAGAATGGATCGATAAAGGATCCGGCTATTCTTCAGGAAAGTTACATCCGGATGATATGCGTTTGGACCCTTTTTGGGAGAAATGCGCTGAGCTAAAAATGCCCGTTAGCTTTCATATTGCTGATCACCCATCTGCCTGGCAACCACTTGATGTTTACCAGGAACGTACACCCGACTTTCAGCATTTCAACAGATATGACAAAAATGGACTATCATATGAGCAACTTCTCCAAGTTCGTAATCGTACCATTGAGAAGCATCCACGAACAACCTTCTTAGCCTGTCATCTGGCCAATGAAGGAAATGACTTAGAGAGATTAGGTAAGCTGCTGGATACATATCCCAATTTATACCTGGATATTTCTGCCCGCGATTACGAACTGGGACGAACACCCAGAGCAGCATTAAAGTTTTTGACAAAGTATTCTACCAGGGCGTTATTCGGTACTGATATGAGTAGAGAGAAGAATATGTACCAGGCCTGGTGGCGCTTACTTGAAAGCGAAGATGAATTCATAATTGGCCGTGTTTGGTGGCGATATTATGGACTGGGTTTGCCTGATTCTGTGCTTGAAGCGGTGTATCGTACTAATGCCAAAAGAATCTTGAATTGGAGATAGCTGCTTGATTTTACTAAGTTAAGCTTCCTCTTTTTTTAAATCAAACATTATATCCTGCGGAAAATTCAATAACGTTTTTATGCATAAATCTAAAATTATGTTGGCAAAACCATTTTACAATACGATTAAAAGTTATTTTGGCTTCTTTAAAAAAATTTTGGGAATAGCGCTGATCCTATTTTCAATGATTAACCAAGTGAAGGCGCAGAAGCAAAAGGAGCTGGATATAATTACCAATCACTGGCTTGCTTACAGTGATGCCCCTAACTCATTATATCATTATCTCACTGGCGAAGCTTATAAAATGCTTGATGCACGATCGGAAAAACTAAAGCAGATTCATACAGTGGATGGATGGCGCAAGTACCAGGCTAAAGTGCGGCAAACATTATGGAATATCATAGGGCCATTCCCACAAAAAACAAGTCTAAATGCAAAGACTACCGGTATTGTAAAAAAAGATGGCTATC
>JBDTIC010000004.1:0-8840 GCA_039936595.1 Ginsengibacter sp.
TTTTAGAGTTTGGATTACGGATATGGATATTTCCGTAATGAATCATGCAGCAATAATGACCGTTTTGGAAACAGGACGTCTGGATTTAATGGTAAGATCCAACTTTTTAAAAATTGCGTCAAAAAATAAATGGTATTTCCCAAGCCAGGCAATCAGTATCCAGTTTTACAGACCACTTAAAATTTTTCAACGAGCTGAAATATTTACCAGGATTTCTTATGTTGATGCAAAGTGGATTTATATAGAGCAGAAAATTGAACGAAAAGGAAAAATCATAGCAGCTTGTATGGTCAAAAGCACTGTTAAAAAGGTAAGAGAAACCATCCACATCTCCGAAGTGATCAAAGCATTACACATTGATAGCCTGCCTACAAATAAGTATGATTTAATAAAAACCTATGAATTAGAAAACGCTCAAATGACTGAAAAATTAGTTGATAACTGGAATAGTTAAGAGAGTTCAATATTATTTCATTTATCACAACTCGATCTTCCATTGCGCCATAAAAGGTATATATCCATACTGAGGAATTTTCTCGAGTCGGTCAAAAACAAGGATACACGTGGGGCGGAGACCAATGGAGGCTGAAACGGCTTCGTTGGTACCTGCTTCATTCCTTTCTGGCACTATGCTCAACAAGGTATTTTCCATTTTGTAATGTGACAACGGAACAGTTGGAATATGGACTTTTATTTTGCAGCCTTTACCAGGCGAGGAAATAATTTCAACTCTGCGATTTATATGACGGGAAACATCTTTTAAAACGTAAGGCGCATTGACATAGTTTTTCATCATTCCGGATACTATCAATTATAAAGCTGCTTTTTAAATGCCAGTCTTATTGAAACAAAAAAACGCCTCCCGGGGGAGGCGTCCTTTTTGTATTTTTTTTTACAAGTAATTAGGCACTGTCTCTTAACGCTTTTACCTGGTTGTGTGCCTTCAATATTTCATCATATTGATTTTGAACGGTTGCAACTACATCAGTTTTTAACTCGGACCTGTCAGCTAAAGCATCTTCATACGCTTTTTTAGCTACGTCCTCTCCATATTCACATGATGATAAAACCTGCTTGCGGTTATTTGAATCAAGTGCATTCTTAATATCCATCCATGCGCGGTAAAACTTACCGGAAATACGGGTCTCATCTCTGTCGGGTGCTTCTTCCGAAGCAGGTACCAATGCTCTCAGTGAAGCATTATTAGCCTTACTTTGCATACTGAAGGTTGAAAATAAATCTTTTAAATCCATATCCTTCGTCTGGTCCATCGCCTTTTTATATCCTTCGTAACGATCATTATTAATAATAATTAAATCACTTAAGGTGCTGGCGGTTTTTTCAATAATTGTTTCCATAAAATTAACGTTTTTAATAAATATTTAATTGCTCACTGTAAATTCAAGAAGCATACCAACCTTACGATCGATACGAAATCTTTCCATTAAAACGCTATAGAAAACTATTTGTGGAAAATGATGCAACCCATCGGCAACAGAATGCCCAAATATCTTTTTATAGATTATAATTCCATACTATTCAACTAACTGGCTTCAATAAACTCGGTTCTATCAACACTATGTACGACTTCAGCCTTAATCGTTTTATCCGTTAGTCAACAATGAATTTTAATATATTTTTTCGCATGTCTAAATTTATTTTGACAGGATAATACTGTTTAATAGTGAAGGGAGGAGTCTGGCCGCATGGCTGATTATAAAAAAATAATAGTTTTGGTAAGTTGAATGAAATGACATCTTTCTCTCCAATCACAACGCCCGCTGAATATTATTTCAAGATTTTAAAACATCTTGATGCTTATAGCAATTCAGACCTGGTTTCCCAACTTTCGCCATCTTTAAAACATAATAAAACTGAAGGTGCTTTTTTAGATTCCTGATCCGAAGCTTATAAATCCGAAGATACCGCAGATGAATTTATAACAGAAATTCGCTTATCAAGAGTTTCTCACTGAAATATTTTTGAAAATTCGCCAACTTCAAAAACGAGATACACTGATCCTGCAACAAAGCATTAATGGGACAGAGATTGCTGTTTTTGATATTGATATTAGTTCACCTCCTGTGCGTTTTGCAAACCTGATGCAATCTTACAATTAATAGAGAATAAATATGGATATTTGTGATCACTATGCAAGATATCGTCACTTCATTTATTGTGCAGGCAAAAGAGTGTAAACTTCGGGGGATAGGGAATTTTCGGCAGGTAATTACTCCGGCGGAGACCGATGTAGCCAATAACCAAATTTTACCACCGGTTACTGAATTTCTATTTACCGCCAAAGAAGATAAAATTTCTAACGAATTAATTAACTATATAGCAATTAAGAAAAACGTTGCTATTACCGAGGCACAGGCGCTAATTAATGAATGGTGCTCTGATATAAGTGCCAGGCTTAAAAATGAAGAAGAGATACAATTGCAATCATTTGGCAGCTTAAAAAAAGATGCATACGGCGACATCCGTTTTAAATATCAAGGCAATATACCTTTTTTTGTTCCTGTTTCTGCTGAAAGGGCAGTTCACGAAAACAACAGTGTTCATCCCGTGCTCGTTGGCGATCTTGAAACTGACTCTTCAGTTATGAATGAACTACTCAACCAGGACAAAGTAGCCCGAACTCCCAACTGGAAAATAATTTCACTCATTCTTTTCGTGGTTTCGGTGCTACTCTTGTTATTCTACTTTTATCAGCATCCGATATCACTATCCTCAACTGGTAACCAACAACACGTGGCACCTGGGGCAGCGCCTGCTACCTATTATACTAAATAATTTTTTCATGTCATTAACCCTTCTAAAGTCTTTAAAATGATTAAGTACGAATCATGCCCCAACTGTGGCAGCTCCGATATTTCTTTTGTTCTGACTGCAAAAGATTTTACCGTAACTGACGAAGAGTTTGAAATATGGGAATGTAAAAACTGTACGCAGCGCTTTACGCAAAATATTCCGGACAGTGAAGAGATTGGAAAATACTATCATTCTGAAAACTATATTTCACACAGTGATACTACCACGGGACTGATCAATAAACTGTACCACAAAGTGCGGCGGCGTACTCTTGTACAAAAGAAAAAATTAATCATAGAGACCACGGCTAAAAGCACGGGACAAATTCTTGATCTGGGATGTGGCATAGGAGCTTTCCTGGACACCATGAAACATGCAAACTGGCTATGCACCGGGATAGAACCTGATGAAGGCGCAAGAAATAAGGCACAGGAATTATATGGTCTGCAGGTAAAGGATGCAGGTGAATTTTATAACCTGCCTTTCGAAACTTTTGATGCTATTACCTTATGGCACGTGCTGGAGCATGTGCATGAGCTTCATCCATATATTACCCAATTGAGTAAACTATTAGCTCCTGGTGGCAAACTTTTTATAGCCGTACCTAACTACACATGCGGAGATGAAAAAATTTATAATGAATACTGGGCTGCATACGATGTGCCACGCCATTTATATCATTTTTCACCAACGGCTATGGAACAGCTAATGAATAAACATGGATTAAAAATCGACAAGATGGAACCAATGTGGTACGATAGCTTTTATGTGAGTATGCTAAGCGAAAAATATAAAACAGGAATCCAACATCCGGTAAGAGCCGTGATTAATGGAACAATTTCAAACTTAGAAACAATGTTTGATCGCAGCAGATGCAGTTCGTTGATCTATATTATATCCAGGAACAGAGAATAAACTCAGAGATGTATCCGCAAAGAAAAGTATCCCTTTGGCCATCTGGAGATAGAATTGATTACTTCAAATTTTTACTCAGGTTTGGATAAAAGTCTTTAATTGAATCATTTAATTCAGTACCAGTCGAATATTAGAATATTAATGGGACACAATAAGTCTCAAAAGAGAATGGTTAACTTTACTATCTAAAGAAAAACCTATGTCTGTGCCCACTCCATTCGTAATGCCGAAAAATATACTATTCTCTTTGGGCTTGCCCGCAGCGGAAAGTACCTTTTATCAACTTTCATCGTATGCCTTGATAAAGCAATGTATTGACAGAAAAGAAGGAATATTAAATGATACAGGCGCTCTTGTGATCCATACCGGTAAATTTACAGGTCGAAGTCCCAAAGACCGTTTTATTGTTAAAGACGATCTGACTGTTAACTCAGTTGACTGGAATACAATTAATCAACCGATAGAAGAAAAATACTTTGACGGACTGTACCAAAAAATGATAGATCATTTAAGTGGGCAAAAGATATGGATACGTGATTCATATGTCTGCGCTGATCCAGATTACAGGTTGAACATACGTTGCATCAACGAAGAGCCTTCCAGCAATTTATTCGCCTACAACATGTTCTTGCGACCTACGCCGGAAGAAGTTGAAAATTTTAATCCGGATTGGTACCTCATTCATGTACCCTCGTTTGCGGCCGATCCTAAGGTTGATGGTGTCAGGCAGGAGAATTTTACTATTATTAATTTTACCAAACGGGTTATTCTCATTGCAGGGACGGGATATACAGGTGAAATGAAAAAGGGAGTTTTTTCTGTCCTCAATTATTTACTGACTAAAGATAAAAATGTATTAGGAATGCACTGTGCTGCCAATACAGGAAAAGAAAATGATACCGCTTTATTTTTTGGATTGAGCGGCACAGGAAAAACAACCCTTAGTACCGATCCTGACAGAAGATTAATAGGCGATGATGAACATGGTTGGGCACAAAATTCAGTATTCAATTTTGAAGGTGGGTGCTACGCCAAAGTGATTGATTTGAATAAAGAAGATGAGCCGGAAATTTACAATGCAATACGTAAAGGGGCTCTCGTGGAAAATGTGACTTTCGTAAAGCATACGAATCAAATAGATTTTTCAGGCAGGGAAATTACTGAGAATACAAGAGTAAGCTATCCCCTTGATTTTATTCCTAATGCCGCCCACCCTTCTGTGGGCAACGTGCCCAAAAATATATTCCTGCTTTCAGCGGATGCTTATGGCATATTGCCCCCTGTAAGTAAACTCACATCAAGCCAGGCCATGTACCAGTTTCTAAGTGGCTACACAGCAAAAGTTGCGGGTACTGAACAGGGCATCGTTGAGCCAAAGCCCGCTTTTAGCGCATGTTTTGGTTCACCATTTATACCATTACATCCGTTAAAATACGCTAAAATGTTTGGACAAAAAATAGAAGAACATAGTGTAAACGTATGGATGATCAACACAGGATGGAGTGGCGGGCCCTATGGAGTAGGCAAACGCATCAAATTATCTTATACCCGCGCTATGATCACAGCAGCTATGGAAGGCAAAATGAAGGACATGGCTTGTGAACCCACTGATGTATTTAAGTTGAAGATTCCAAATGAATGTCCGGGTGTACCTCCAGATATTTTGAATCCCCGCAATACCTGGAAAAATAAATCACAGTACGATGAGGAAGCACGAAAACTTGCTATGAAATTCATAGAAAATTTTAAGAAGTTTGAAAACCAGGCTGGGGAAGATATTATCGCAGCAGCACCGTCTATTGAGATAAAAACAATTTAGCGGTTCTAATATCAAAAAAGCCCATACAATTGAGCGTCTATTTGATTGATGATAATGCCCAGATCTTCTTCATTTTCTGAAAATTTATTTGTATCTGCATTAACTATCAGTAATGGGCCTTCTTTATATTCTTCAATCCATTTATTATAGAAATCATTCAATTTTTTTAAATAATCCAGCCGGATATTTTCTTCATATTCCCTTCCTCTTTTCTGTATCTGCGCGACAAGAGTAGGCACCGATGCGTTAAGATAAATCAAAAGGTCAGGTGGCTTTACCATTGATTTTAGTGTTTCAAAAAAGTTATAATAATTGGTAAAATCTCTTTTCGTCATCAGGCCCATATCGTGCAGGTTCGGCGCAAAAATATTGGCATCTTCATAAATAGTTCTGTCCTGTATGATGGTTTCAGTACCTCTTTGGATCTCTAAAAGCTGGTTGAGACGGCTGTTTAAAAAATATATCTGCAGGTTAAAGCTCCATCTCGGCATGTCTTCATAAAAATCATAGAGATAGGGATTGTGATCGATGTCTTCAAATTGCGGGATCCATTTATAATGCTTGCTCAACAACTCCGTCAGAGTAGTTTTACCAGCACCAATATTTCCGGCAACTGCTATATGTTTGGGTTTTTTTGATTTTGACATTTCCCTGTGTTGCAATTTATATTCTACAAGTTAACTTTTTTTCTTATAAGGCAAACCCTGTAACCTAAAGCGGAATAAAAAAACCTCTACCCAGGAAGCCCGTCCAAGTGAACCCATTAGACCAGAGGTTATAAAAAGATTAAAAATAATTCAGTCCCATTGCGTTTCTAACTTCCTTCATAGTTATTTCGGCATTGGCAACAGACTTTTCTGCTCCCAGCTTCATGACTTTTTGCAAATATTTTTCGTCATTCAAAATTTCATTTACTTTCTGCCTGATGGGCGATATGAACTGCACCATATCTTCAGCAAGTTGCTTTTTCATGTCTCCATACCGGATGGAGCAGTTATTAAATTTTAGTTCGAAGTGGCTCAAAGTATCTTTCCTGCTTACCAATTTCATCAACAAAAATAAGTTTTCAATATACTCTGGCTTCGATGAATCATTTTCTGTAGGTCCACCGTCTGTCTTAGCTTTCATAATCTTCTTCGTGATGGCATCGTCTTCGTCTGCGAGATAAAGTGTAGCCATTTGATTTTCACTCTTGCTCATCTTTCCACTTCCATCCAGGGAAGGCACTTTTACCAGGTCATTATTAAAGTTAAATGCAAAGGGCTCCGGGAAAACTTCTCCATACCGATGGTTAAACCGGTTTACATAATTTCTTGCTATTTCAAGATGTTGCTCCTGGTCTTTACCAACCTGTACATACTTTGCCCTATGAATTAAAATATCCGCTGCCATCAATACAGGATAGGTTAATAGACCCGCGTTAATGTTGTCAGGATGCAAGCGCACTTTATCTTTAAAAGTCGGAGTTTTCTCAAGCTCACCTTTGTAAGCCAGCATATTAAGATAAAGATATAATTCTGCTGTTTGGTATAAATGGCTCTGGCAATATAAAGCAACTTTTTCAGGATCAAGGCCACAGGCGATATTTTCAGCCAAAACCCTGTAAACATTTGCTTTCAGCCCTTTTGTATCAGGATGTGTGGTCAAAGAGTGCAGATCGGCTACCATAAAATAACATTCATAATCTTCCTGCATTTTTACATAATTACGGATGGCGCCAAAGTAGTTTCCCAGGTGCAAAAATCCGGTGGGCCTGATGCCACTCATAACAACCGGCCTGCCGGTGGGCATGGATTCTTTCTTCTTTTGCATAGTTGGCGAAGATAAAATAAATCGTTTTTAGTCCGGAAGTTTCAGCAGATGAATATTTTAAAATGAGCTTGACGGCCTTAATGGAGAAGACATACAAAGGCTGAGAATTGATAATCAGCCATCGGAGAAAAAGAATGTAATTTTGTCCGGTTTAAAATTGTAAAATGGAATTTAAGCTATCAGAAGAACATTTGATGATCCGGCAGGCAGCCCGTGATTTTGCAGTTACTGAATGTTTGCCGGGAGTGATTGAACGTGATGAACTGCAAAAATTCCCTTATGACCAGGTAATGAAACTGGCCGATTTGGGATTTCTCGGAATGATGGTCCCCACCGAATATGGTGGTGCCGGGTTGGATGCGATTAGCTATGTTTTGGCAATGGAAGAGATCAGCAAAGTAGATGCGAGCACGAGTGTGTGTATGAGTGTGAACAATAGCCTGGTGTGCTATGGTATTGAGGCCTATGGTACGGAAGAACAAAAAAAGAAATACCTTTTACCATTAGCACAAGGTAAAAAAGAGGGTGAATTATATATTGGCGCTTTTTTATTGAGTGAGCCTGAAGCAGGTAGTGACGCTTTGTCACAAAGAACAACTGCTGTGGAATACGAAGATCATTACGTGATTAATGGAGTTAAAAACTGGATCACTAATGGCAATTCAGCTTCAGTATATTTAGTGTTTGCACAAACCCACCCTGAAAAAAGAAGTCATGGCATCAATGTATTTATTGTTGAAAAAAACTGGACTGGGGTGAAAGTTGGTACCAAAGAAAACAAGCTCGGTATTCGGGGAAGCGATACACACAGCGTATCATTTACTGACGTAAAAGTACCAAAGGAAAACAGGATAGGTGAAGATGGCTTTGGATTCATTTTCGCGATGAAGACATTGTCAGGCGGCAGAATTGGCATAGCATCCCAGGCGCTTGGACTTGCATCCGGTGCCATGGAGAGATCGATAGCTTATTCAAAAGAAAGGAAAGCTTTTGGTACAGAAATAAAAAATCATCAGATCATCCAGTTTAAGTTAGCAGATATGGCTACAAGAATTGATGCTGCAAGGTTACTGTGTTTACGGGCAGCATGGCAAAAAGACATTGGAAGCGATTATACGGAAAGTGCAGCAATGGCAAAAGTCTTTACAAGCGAAACGGCCATGTGGACTACAACAGAAGCCGTGCAGATACATGGTGGATACGGCTATGTAAAAGAGTATCATGTAGAGAGGATGATGCGCGATGCTAAGATTACAGAGATATATGAAGGCACCAGTGAAATGCAAAGGATTATCATAGGGCGCGAAGTACTGGGGAAGTGAATGGTGAGTCAGCGATCCATACCGCAAGACTACAGATTGGAAGAAAGTACTGGTGGGGATGTCAGACGGCGGCTTGGTAGTACGATAAAAAATGTTCAATATTCAATGTTCAATTATTTAGATGGAAGTGCACTTAGAATTTTATAAGCAGCTCATCG
>JBDTIC010000005.1:0-3547 GCA_039936595.1 Ginsengibacter sp.
GCTTGCTCTATGTTTTACTATGAAGCTGTTATATCATCAACACATAGGTATAGAGTGACATTATACCATAAGTTCTTAGGACTAATTGAAAATACAATTGTTATAAAATAAATATCCCGGTGGATAAGCTAATCACCGGGATATATTATTAATTCTATTCTTTCTCTTTTCAACCTGAACATTAAATACTAAAGCCCGGGCACCGGCCAGGTATTATTGCTATCATTGACATCCGGAAACACATGATACGGATCTATGATTACTGTTTTCAATTTTTCAGTAGTATGTAATTTTTGAGTCCAGGTGCTTCCATTCTGCCACACTTCTACAGGTATTTTGATCATGCCTGATTTACCGGTAACCGTTTCGTATTTTAAATATACGGGCATTACCATTTTATCAAGATTTTCAATTTGCACCAACGCGCCCGCCGCCGGATTACCTTGTACATAAATTACACTCGCTATAGCCTGGTCAAGACGATAATTGTGAATGAACATCGCTCTCCAAAACCATCCCAGGTCTTCACCACAAACGTTCTCGATCGTTCTGAAAAAATCCCAGGGTGTTGGATGCTTATAAGCCCACCTCTTAATGTATTCCCGGAATGCGTAATCAAAACGGTCAGTGCCAATGATATCATTTCTTAAAAGATCCAGAGCATACCCCGGCTTGGAATACAGGGCCGTACCTATGTTTTGTTCCCTCAAAGCATCCGGCTCACTCATCATTGTTTCGCTGCTTTTACTAAACATATTTTTGTACATGCCCACCTTATCTCTTTCCGGTTGAACATATTCACCATTGTTAAAGTCCTTTGTAGATATACCATTTAAAAACGTATTAAAGCCCTCGTCCATCCATCCATATTTCCTTTCATTACTGCCTACGACCATTGGGAACCAGGTGTGTCCAAACTCATGGTCTGTGACTCCCCAAAGACTACTTCCCTTAGCGATAGCATTGCAGAATACAATTCCCGGATATTCCATGCCGTTCACATTACAGGCAACATTTACAGCATTGCTATATGGATATTCATACCATCTTTTGGAATATCCTTCAATACAAGCCTTGGTATATTCGGTGGAACGTTCCCATCCATTATTGCCAACAGACTCCATCGGATAAACACTCATAGCAAGGCCCTTTTTTCCGGAAGGTAAATTTATCCTGGCAGCATCCCAGATAAAAGACCGCGACGCAGCCCATGACACATCTCTCGAATTTTCCATTTTAAAACGCCAGGTGATGTTGCCTTTTTTTTGAGGCCTGGAAGATGGCTGATTCACTTCTTCCGCAGAGCGTATCATAACCGTCTTGTCGCTTTCTTTTGCCTGCGCCATTCTTTTTATTTCGGTAGAGGTCATCACCTCATTGGGATTTAAAAGATCTCCTGAACCTGCCACAATCATATCTGCAGGGGCTGTGATAGAATAATTAAAATCACCATAATCCAAATAAAATTCACCTGCTCCCAAATAAGGCAATGTATTCCATCCTTCAATATCATCGTACACGCACATGCGCGGATACCATTGAGCGATAGCATATATATTCCCGTTTTGAGTAGCCTGAATGCCCATACGGTCGCTACCTTCCCGTGGAATAGAGAACGAATAATCAATTTTAATTGCTACACTTGTGCCATGTTCCAGTGGTTGAGGGAGACGAATCTGCATCCTTGTATCAGAAATAATAGGTTTAACATCTGAATCCGTTGTTTTGCCTTTTGCACCCGATAAAAGTTGTACAGACTGAATATTAAATCCTCCTTCAAAAGATGAATTCACATCTCCATAACGACTTCTCCTGGTTGCAGGCATTTTCGCCTGTCCGCGTGAATCCAGTTTAAATAAATTCTGATCCAGGTAAAGCCAAAGAAAAGGTAATTCCTGGGGACTGTTATTAGTATAGGTGATGATAACGCTACCCTTAATTTCATCTCTGAGATCATCCAGGGTTACCTCTATTTTATAACTGGCTTTGTTGGTCCAATACTTCGGGCCGGGTTGTCCATCAGCGGCGCGATATTCATTGACCGATGATGGATAGAAATTAGGATTAAACAGCTCATGATGATCATAGGCAGATGCAGGCGATTGAGAAAGAGATGAAGGCAATTGAGCGCCTGCAAAAGAGTAAAAGAAAACCATTAGAATGGCTAACCATTTTTTGTTGATCATAGTTGATTTTTTTAGGGTATAAATTAATTTTTCAAAATTCCTTGTGCCAGCTTACCTCTGCAGCCCCCTGTAAACCTTCTATGGGTGGATGCATTTTTTTTATGGAAATAGAAATGGTTTTAAGGTAAGGGAATGTATAGTAAATTTTATTACCGGTTTCCATCACCACGGTCTCTAATAATGGGGTAGGTATATCCATCCGTTCTTTAATAATGTTATAGATAAGTTCATAGTTGATTGTATCATTAATATGTGTGATCACATCATCCTTTTCATGAAATTCAAAGGCGGCATTAACCATATACTCATTACCCAGGATTTTTTCTTCTTCATGAATACCGTGATAGGCATTGAAAAAAAGATTGTACAACCGTACCGTGACCATGGCTTGATGTTGAAGTTAAAAAATCAGAATTTTTATTACTTATTATCAGGAAGTGTGGTAAAATGATCTGATGGTACGGGATGTTCCATCATGCTTAGGAATCGTTCGGCATCCAGTGCTGCCATGCAACCTGATCCCGCTGCTGTTACAGCCTGGCGATAAATTTTATCCTGCAAATCGCCCGCAGCAAAAACTCCTTCAATATTCGTCTTTGTACAGCCTGCTAAAGTCTTTACATAACCGCTTTCGTCCATATCCAGCCAGCCCTTAAATATTTGTGAATTAGGGTCATGTCCAATGGCTACAAAATAAGCGCTGACAGGAATGATATCCGACTGTCCCGTTTTACTATTAATAATTTTTACGGATTCAGTTTTTTCTTCGCCCAATATTTCCTCTACTTCCGTATTCCAATACACTTTGATGTTTTTCGTGTCCAGCACTCTTTGCTGCATAATTTTACTGGCGCGCATCTCATCCCGCCTTACAAACATGTGAACATAGCTACATATCTTGCTTAGGTATAAAGCTTCTTCTGCCGCAGTATCGCCGGCACCTACAATACAAACTTCTTTTCCCTTAAAGAAGAATCCGTCGCACACAGCACACGCACTAACACCATAACCATTTAATCTTTTTTCACTTTCCAGCCCCAGCCATTTGGCACTGGCACCGGTAGCCAGAATGATAGCATCTGCACTGATCCACTTTTCTTCGTCAATCATAACCTTTAGAGGGCACGCAGAAAAATCAACCTGGGTAGCCAGGCCATAGCGAATATCAGCGCCCATTCTTTTTGCCTGGTTTTCAAAGTCTATCATCATATCCGGCCCCTGTACTCCATTTGGGTAACCAGGATAATTTTCTACTTCAGTAGTGATGGTAAGCTGTCCGCCCGGTTGTATTCCCTGGTATATAACCGGTTTCAAATTTGCCCGGGCCGCATAAATTGCGGCAGTATAGCCTGCTGGCCCCG
>JBDTIC010000006.1:0-4189 GCA_039936595.1 Ginsengibacter sp.
AAATAAAACGATCATTAATCCTGTCGATAGTCAGCAACTTTCATTTAACTTATATAATCTCAATTATATCAATAACACGGAATGGTTTGGAAACATTCCTTTGAGTGGAACTTTGTTCGGCTACCAGTTAATACCCGAAATACAATACCAGGTTTCGCCCCGGCTTATTATTAAAGGTGGCATTTACCTACAGAAAGAATTTGGCAGAACGGGATATACCACCATAGCGCCTACCTTCCAGGTTAAGTACAAAGCCAAACATTCGTCATTTATTATAGGTACATTAGAAGGCAATTTGAATCATGGCTTTATTGAACCTATCTATGATTATAAATGGCTTTTAAAAGAAAGGCTGGAAAATGGATTCCAGTTCCTGGTTGATACAAAGCCCTACAGCCAAGATTTTTTTATTAACTGGCGAAAAGCCATTCATCCGGGAGATTATTTTAAAGAAGAATTTGATATGGGATATGTTTCAAAAGTCAATCTCATTAACAAAGAAAGATTCAACCTGAATATTCCTGTTCAATTGCTCTATTCTCACAAAGGAGGACAATACGATAGCTTGCACACTCCACTTCAATCGCTTACCAACTTTGCTACAGGACTTTCACTTACTTATAATTTCAATAATAAATTGTTTAAAAAGATAGTCTTTGATAATTACTATGTGAACTACAAAGATGTTTCAGGGCAAAAAAAACAAGCTTTCAAAGAGGGGAATGCTTTCCTTTCTCATCTTTTGTTAGGGTTTAAAAACATAGGTATTGATTTTAGATACTGGAACGGACAAGGTTACATTGCGCCGAGAGGCATGGCACTGTTTCAATCTGTTTCTGAGAAATATCCGGGGCTGGTCGAGAAGCACCGCGAACTATTAATAGTAAGTTTTATTTACGATAAAGAACTATTCAAAAACGTGAATTTTGACTTCAGGTTGATTCCCTACAAAGATTTTTCAGAGAAAGCTTCGAGCGGCACAGGTCTGGAATATTCCTATGAGATGTATTTAAAATACTTTTTAAAAGTAAACATTGCCAAAATTAAAAATTCAGTGCAACTCTAGTATTAACAACTATTGAGAAATATATAGTGCAGAATAAGTATAAATCCCTAAATTTGAAATTCCACCGTCAACAGACTATGGCTACATCAATAAATTATAAACTATAAACCCAATCAAAATGTCAAAAATGTTAACAGCCTATTGCATGAAAACTAAAGAAAAAAATGTTCCAATGCAAGATGCAGTAATTACTAAAACTTCCCGTGGCGGATACATGGCTCAGGGTAATGATGGCAAAGGAAATAAAATGACTACCATGCTCAGTGAAGCTAATGCCCTGCAGGCTGTAAAAGACGGCGTAGCTAAGAAGGGATGGTAATTACATCTTAAAAGAGATTAAAAAAACGATGGGCTTCTTTGTCTATCGTTTTTTGTTTACTGGTTAATGGCTTTTATATTTTGCAGCTTTATTTTGAATAAGGCTATATATGAATTACGTTTGTAATTCTTGAATAATGACTTCACTTAATTTTATAATTTTACTTGGATGAAGACGATAATTTTCCCTTCTGCGAAAAATATACGCTAATCAAAACCCTCTTTATCTTTTAAATTTGCATATTCAATTATAAAAATGGAAATTAAAGAAGAAGTTCTGCCAGAAGTGGTCATCAAATTTGCCGGAGATAGCGGTGACGGAATGCAATTAACCGGTAGTCAATTCACTACTAATACTGCTTTGCTGGGTATTGACCTTGCGACTTTTCCGGATTTTCCAGCAGAAATAAGAGCTCCGCAGGGAACTCTGCCGGGAGTGAGTGGTTTTCAGTTAAGGTTTTCAAGTGACAGGATATTTACACCAGGAGATACCTGCGATGTATTGGTTGCTATGAATGCAGCGGCTTTGAAGAGTAATTTGAAGGTATTGAAAAAGAACGGGAAGATTATTGCAAATATTGAAGGGTTTGACGTAAAGAATCTAAGACTCGCCAATTTTCCTCCCGGAATCAATCCGCTGGAAGATGGCAGCCTTGAGGGTTATGATCTTATTAAGATCGATGTGACCAAAATGACGCGCGAGGCTTTAAAAGAATTTACCCTGGGTACCAAAGAAAAAGACCGCGCAAAAAATATGTTTGTGCTTGGCTTCCTGTATTGGATGTACAACCGGAAATTAGATAATACGTTAAATTTTTTAACGGAAAAATTTGCTAAGGTCCCAGATATTCGTGAAAGCAATATCAAAGTGCTACAGGCCGGTTACAATTATGGAGACACCACCGAAACTTTTACGACAAGGTATTCTGTAAAAAAAGCTAAAATGCCTCCAGGCAATTATCGGAGCATCACTGGTAATCAGGCGCTGTCTTACGGCTTAATAGCTGCTGCACAGAAAAGTGAATTACAACTTTTTTTAGGCTCTTATCCTATTACCCCGGCAAGTGACATTCTGCATGAACTTAGCAGGCACAAATCTTTTGGGATAAAAACCTTTCAGGCAGAAGATGAGATAGCGGCGATAAGTTCGGTAATCGGCGCATCTTACGGTGGTAGCCTGGGTGTGACAACAACAAGTGGACCCGGGATGGCTTTAAAAGCGGAAGCAATGGGACTGGCTGTAATGCTGGAAATTCCATTATTAATCTGTGATGTTCAACGTGGCGGTCCATCCACTGGCTTGCCTACCAAAACAGAACAAAGCGATTTGTTACAGGCTTATTATGGAAGAAATGGAGAATGCCCAATGCCGATCATCGCTGCATCTACACCAAGCGATTGTTTTAATGCCGTGTATGAAGCTGTTCGTATTTCAGTTCAACACATGACGCCCGTCATCTTTATGAGTGATGGCTATATAGCTAACGGCTCCGAACCGTGGAAATATCCAGAGAGTAAGGATTTACCGCCAATAAAAGTAAGTTTTAAAAGTCAACTTGGTGATGGAGAAGAAACGTTTCAGCCTTATTTAAGAGATGAAAAATTGGTAAGACCGTGGGCTGTACCTGGTTTTGCGGGTTTAGAACACAGGGTAGGTGGCCTAGAAAAACAAAATATAACCGGCAATGTAAGTTACGATCCTGAAAATCATCAGCTAATGGTGAAGATAAGGCAGGAAAAGATTGATAAAATAGCTGATTATATTCCTGAGCAAGCAATAGATAACGGCCCTGAAAAAGGTAAAGTGCTGGTACTGGGATGGGGGAGTACTTATGGAGCTATCAAAAGTGCCGTCGCCGAACTCCTAAAAGAAGATGAATCAGTCTCGCACGTTCATCTTCGTTATGTTCGTCCTTTTCCCAGGAATCTTGGAAGTTTAATCAAAAACTTTGATAAAGTATTAATCCCTGAGTTGAACAATGGCCAGCTAATAAAAATTATAAGGGATCAATTCCTTGTGGATGCAAAGGGCTTTAATAAGATCATGGGAATCCCTTTCACAAAACTTGAATTGATTGATGAAATAAAGAAATTGCTTTAGCCCATAAAATATCGATACTTTACTCAATCAATTCTTTAGCAGGTGTCGGGATTAATACACTGAGATAAATGTTCCTCCTGGTATCTTTAATTCAACACTCATTTTTATATTAATATTTTCCCTCCTCTTATAGCGGGTTATAGCTTCCCGGAACGGTACGGAAACTAATCGCCAGGCGATTCCATCCGTTTATTGCAATAATCCCCATAGTGAGGGCAACCATTTCCTTTTCATTAAAATGTTTACGAACTGAATCATACAACGAGTTCGGTACCTCATTTTCTGAGATCACAGTAAGGGACTCGGTCCATTCTAACGCTGCACGTTCGCGCTCAGTATAAAAGGGTGTTTCCCGCCAGGCGTTTAAGGCATATAGGCGCTGTTCTGTCTCGCCTGCTTTACGTGCATCTTTGGTATGCATATCAAGGCAATAGGCACAGCCGTTAATTTGAGAAGCCCTGGTTTTAACGAGTTCATATAACGGACGTTCAAGTCCTGAACCATACACATACTTTTCAAGACCCAGCATTGCTTTCAGTGCATCCGGGGCAACTGCCGCATAGTTTAATCTCTGTTCCATCGTCTTAAATTTTTAATATTATTAAATTTTTTTTATTACTCCATGTCACTCCTGACAATAGTGTCCTGAAGTAGACAGGAGCATCTCCTCATTGTCTTTGTTTGGATTATTGAATAATTGGTGG
>JBDTIC010000007.1:0-4205 GCA_039936595.1 Ginsengibacter sp.
GCGCAATGTACGATGCAAAAGGGTGCATTTCAAGTAGAATATAATAACATTTTAAAAATGTTTTAAATAAAATTTCCATTTTTGCAATCGAAAAGGATCTATAAATTCATTATAGAAATCAAAATAATGAGTAAGCAAAAGACAATTATCATATTGACTGTTCACAATAAAAAACCAAGATTACACTGCTTCTAAATTATAACGATACCAAATCAACATAACACATAATGTTATGACTTAGTAACCTAAAAATTTTAGAGACGCTTTACTTTACCTGGGAAAAATTATATATTTAAAACAGAAAGGCAATCATCAATCCAGCGTCGTTCAGAAAAAATATAATAATTTTTTGTTTGTTGCCTTTTCTTTTTTTGTTTTTACAGCAAAAGCTGCAAACTATTATCTATCCAAGTCAAATAATGATGTTAACATTGGAACTCATCATTCTCCTTTATTTGGTAAATTAAATTATAAAGCCTTTATCCTGTAATCATATTAAACAAAAGTGGGAGCAAAAAAGCCACATCGTACTTTTTTATGAGGTAAGTGCGAATAAATCTCTGGGCTTCTACAATGTGGTTATTAACGGTATGCCTCGATAGGTTGAGCTGAACGGCTATCTGATCGTGAGTCATATCTTCCTCTCTGCTCATTTGATATATTTTCTTTTTTTGAGGAGACAGGAGAGAAACGGCTTCTCTCAATTTTGCTTCATATTCACGAACTAACACGGTAGAATCAGCGTAAGTATTATTTGATATTTGAATCTGCTCCCATAAAAGATCCTGGAACTTAGGATCTCGTGCAACCGATCTTAAAAAATCAATTGATTTATTATGGGCCACACGAAAAACGAAAGCATTAAATTTTTCAATACGGGAAACAATTTCTTTGCCCAACCATATTTTCAAAAAAACGTCCATTACCAGTTCTTCCGCTACCTGCCTGGACTTTACAATGGATAAAACATAATTAAATAGCTTTTCATAATAGCTTGAAAACAGCGACTGAAAGGCTTTTTCATCCCCTTTCGATATTAAAGTCAGCAGTTCTTTTTCGGTATCAGGCTCTCGAAACAACAATTAGATAGTATGATTAAATTCAATAAAAGTAAAGGTGAAAAGATATTACTAAATTTCAACCCAAACAAATAAATTGAACAAATCATTACCATAAAATGCCAAATAAATCCCAATGGGAAGAGCAGTTAATGGTGCAAAAATGTCAGCTATATTTGATGTCGAAAACTTAATGAAACTATAAGGATATATTTAAATTATCCGTAACTTTTATTGATACCTATTTTTCAACACCCTTTTCAGTTCTATTATTGCTGATGAGCTGTTTTCAGTAGAATTAGAAAACAGACTTTTTGTGTTCTCATCATTTCCATAAAAAGATTTGTTGGCTTTCTCGTCTATTTCAATGGCAGAACCACTTAAACTAATACCAGCGAATAAACCTTTGCTTCTGGAATAAGAATAAACTTCTGACTCCAGTTTATAATCGATGCCTGCAGAAGAGTTTCGTCCCACGGGCCCGGCAGTAACTGAGATATCTCCTCCTAAAGTAAAGCTACCTTTTCCAATGTCTTGCAGAGTTTCCCTGCTCTTAAATATTAAGACCAGGTCAATAGTCTGGACACCAACCTGAAAACCAACGCTGCCCCCGGTAATTGTTACAAATACAGGGTCGCTCCATGAGCCATCTTCCTGTTTTACCATGGCTATTCCCTTGCCTCTTTTACCCGCAATTACAAAACCCGCATTAATTAATTTGGGGACAATTATGATCCCTTCGGTTATTTTTAATAGTTCCGAGGGAATGTTTTCCTTCATGTCGCTAAAATCTTCTAAAACCTTTGTAGAAGCCTCTATCTTTTCCACCTGTTTGTCCTGGGATTTTGCGGTTATACAAAATAAACATAATGTAAACAATAGCCATGTAGATATGATCCCGGATTTTTTCATAATGTGCCAAAATTTTTAGATGCAGTAATAACAGGTACATTTCATGCCTGTTAATTATTACGCAACATTAATACCCTTTATGTAAGTAAAAACTATTTTACCTGATTTTTATACTTATTTTATGAGACAAAACTCCGGTTTCTTTTGTGTAACAAAAGTTTTTTAAAATACCATTAACTTTATTTATGTCGTGCATTCGGATTTACAATACCCTGTATAAGCACAAAAAAACCGTCCCGATATGAGACAGTTTTTAAAGCTTTATATAATCTTTCCTGATTTAAATGATTATTCAGTAGCAGTCTCCACATCACCTGAATCTGCATTAGCGGTGGCTTCCTGGGCAACCTTCTCGACAGGTTTAGGAGCTTCTGCTCTTTTTACAAATGCAGGGCGGGTAGCCGCCTTTGCTTTCTTATGTATTTCCTGGCGCTTTGCAAATTCAGCATCATGCTCACTACTCCATTTGGTAAATTTTTCCATTGCGACAGCTTCATCAAACAGCCCAAGCGACACGCCACGCAGTAAGTGTTTCAGGTACAGAACACCTTTAAAGCTTAATATACGGCGTACCGTATCAGTAGGCTGGGCACCTTTGTGCAACCATTCCAATGCTTTTTGACGGTCAACCTGAATACTTGCGGGTACTGTTAATGGGTTATAAGAACCGAGTTTTTGAATAAATTTGCCATCGCGTGGGCTACGGGAATCTGCAACTACTATAAAGTAAAATGGTCTTTTCTTAGATCCATGCCGTTGCAATCTCATTTTTACAGCCATAAAAAATAGAAATTTTTTTGGGTGGTTATTAAATTGGGTTTCTAAAAGGACTGCGAAGATACAGTGTGAAAATCAGAATTACAAACCTATAGGAAAAGTTTTTTAAAAAAATTACCATTTGCTGTTAATTTATCTTTTACCTAAACCAGCCAATTTACCCATTGGCATCTTATTCATGGTCTTCATCATTGCCTTCATCTGGTCGAATTGTTTAATAAACTGATGCAGTTCTGCAATATCTTTTCCGCTTCCTTTTGCTATACGCAGTTTACGGCTCGGATTTATCAGGTCAGGATTACGGCGCTCTTCTACGGTCATTGAATTGATCATCGCTTCAATACCTTTAAAAGCATCATCGTTAATATCTATGTCCTTTATCTGCTTGCCCACGCCTGGTATCATACCCATCAGGTCTTTAAGATTTCCCATTTTTTTTATTTGTTGAAGCTGGCTTTTAAAATCTTCAAAATCAAATTGATTTTTCCTGATCTTCTTTTCCAGCTTTGCTGCCTGCACTTCATCAAATTGTTCCTGCGCTTTTTCCACCAGGCTCACTATATCTCCCATGCCCAGTATGCGCTGCGCCATACGTTCAGGATAAAATACATCTAACGCTTCCATTTTTTCACCACTGCTTACAAACTTGATTGGCTTGTTCACGGTGTATTTAATAGAAATGGCAGCACCGCCGCGAGTATCCCCATCCAACTTGGTAAGCACCACGCCGGTATAGTTTAGCCGCTGATTAAATGCCGCAGCAGTATTTACGGCATCCTGTCCAGTCATGCTGTCTACGACAAATAAAATCTCTTTAGGGTTTAATGCATTCTTAATGTCAGCTACTTCTGTCATCATTACTTCATCTATAGCAAGACGACCGGCAGTATCTATAATTACTACGTTTTTATTTTTTGACTTTGCTTCCCTGATCGCGTTTTGTGCAATCTCAACTACGTTTTTATTTTCAGGCTCGCTATAAACCTCTACATTGATCTGGCCTCCCAAAACCGTTAACTGCTCGATAGCTGCAGGACGATAAACGTCACCTGCCACCAGTAAGGGCGATTTTCCTTTTTTAGTTTTAAGATAATTGGCCAGCTTACCACTGAAAGTAGTTTTACCGCTACCCTGCAGGCCAGCGATAAGAATTACCGCCGGATTGCCACTCAGGTCAAGGTCGGTTTCTACGCCGCCCATCAGATCAGTCAATTCATCCTTTACGATCTTAACCATTAGTTGCCCCGGACTTACCGCATTAATTACTTTTTCACCGGTAGCCTTATCCTTTATGGAATCCGTAAACTCTTTGGCTATCTTATAATTAACATCGGCATCTACCAGTGCACGGCGGATGTCTTTAATAGTTGAGGCAATATTAAGTTCTGTAATTCTTCCCTGGCCCTTTAAGTTCTTAAAAGCAGAATCGAGCCGGTCACTTAATGAGTCAAACATATT
>JBDTIC010000008.1:0-20912 GCA_039936595.1 Ginsengibacter sp.
TATCTTTTACGTTGATATTGACAAGGCCGGCTTTATTGAGCATTTCATCCTCATAAAAAAACTGGTAGCCTGCCTGTTTGTGAATCTGCCTGAACACCTTTTGCAGGGATACATTTTTTTCGGAAAGCGTAACGTCTTGTGAAAAGCCATTCGCGCTTACCTGTAAACATGCCGACAGTAATAAGATAGCTGTGAGTTTCATTACTAACCAATTTTGTTTTCGGAAAATGAAATGGAAACTTTGCTGCATCCATTTCCTTTCTCTGTTTAATAGTGTTTGATCTGATAATCTCCAGCCTGATTTTTTTATCGCACTAAGTGAGGCTAAAGTAAAGTGTGCCCTTGATTGCATAACTTTGATTTTTGGGTTGAAAAATAATAAGTCGTTTCAGTGATTGTTATAATTAAGTTGACCCGAAAGCCTTCCGCTTCGGTTCGCACCCGAAGCGGTTTTTAGTCAACCAGTTTCAATTGTTGTGAAGCTCTTAGCTTTCTGCTTCTGGCATTCAGCCTTTAACCTCCTGCTTACATAACCGTTATATTTCGTCCTTCAATTTTAAATTTTATTCCGGCTTGTTCCATTATCTTCAGCACCTCCGATACATTATTACTGCGGCTGACAATACCTGAAAAATGTTTGTCGGGCACTTTGTTTTCGTAACCAACAGAAACGTCGTACCATCGTTCAATTTGCCGCATAATCTCAGGAACGGTGAGGCTACTAAAGTTGAACCAGTTAGTTTTCCACGCCATCACTTCGTCGGTATCAACGTCCGTATTTAATCCTATTTGCCCCTTAAGATTGAGTTCAGCCTGCTGCCCTGGTTTAATGTAAATTGATTTTTCTTCATGCTGCCCTACCTTTACTGATCCTTTGAGGAGTGTCACTTTTAATGAATTTTCATCGTTGTAAGCATTTACATTAAAGTGAGTACCCAATACCTGGATTCCAACATCGTTTCCATCACCCAAATGAGAAACTGCTGAAACGATAAACGGAACTCTTTTATCTTCCTCTTTAAGACTTAGATGAATAACTTCAAAATAAACCTCACCCGTTATTTTCACCTTTCTTTCATTGTAGGCGAAAACGGTAGGATAAGTTATAGATGAACCCACATTCACCCAAACTTTACTGCCATCTGACAATACTATCTGCATTGGTTTACTCCCTTTAGGCACTGTCAAGGTGTTAAATTGAATTTTAGCTGCTTCACTGGAATTATTTTTATAAGAGATCTTGCCGTTATCAACTTTAGATATGATGGTATTACCCTGTTTTGCCAAAGACCCAATGCCTGCGCTATCCAGTATTATAGTGGAACCATCCGCAAGAGTTAGCACTGCCTTGTTAATAGCAGGAGCCGCTACATCATGTCCTAATGGCATTGAATTCACTTCTACAATTGATCCTGAAGAATTTGACTTTTTTAAAAGCAAAAAAAAAGCGCTTGTAATACACACAGCAACAAATGCTGCTGCCGATATACGGAATAAAGATTTTTTATAAAAGGGTATTACCTTTACGCTGGAGTTCAGCTTGTTCCAGGTACGGAGATAGAGCCGCTCTTTTATATGCAATAATTCATTGGGGTCAGCAACGGCTTTGTCTTCATCCATTCCCTCATACCATTTATCTACTTTCGCCTTTTCCACAAATGTGGGTTTATCATAGAGGTATTTACTTAATAATCGTATGTCTTTATTATTTTTCAAAAGCCTGATTAAAATTTTTTGCGTGTAACACCATCCTCAACTATACTATATACATTAAATGGATCCTTAGTACTAATGCAGTGTTAATTATTTTTTAGATAATTGAAAAAATAATACTGTTCGGTTAAAACATAAAAAGCGGAGACGTAGCAATTATTGTTTGGTTTCTCAACTGTTAGAGAAGAAATATACATAGACAATTATAACGTGAGAGATTTTCCCGCAACCGCTTCAAAGCAGTAGTAAGCGTATTTTTGACGGTTTGCTCTGAGAGGTTCAACCTGGCAGCTATTTCAACGATTTGCAAATTTTCAACCCGGCTGAGGCGATATATTTCCTTCATTCTTTCCGGTAATTCATTTACTTCGCTGGCAATGACTGATTGCAGTTCTTTATATTGGAGAAGTTCTTCGGTAGTAATTTCTACATACTCCAGGTCTTCTGTTGACAAGTGCACTTGAATCCCGCGTTTGGCTTTCTGATAAACTTGTTTAATAATGTAATATTTGAGAGCTGTAAAAAGATAAGGTGAGAGCGTTTCCTCAATTAGAATGGTGCTTTTGTTTCGCCAAACACTTATAAATATTTCCTGTACAGCATCCTCTGAATCGGCACTGTTTCCAAAACGATGAAAGGCTTTTTTGTACAGTGCTTCCCAATAACGGTTGTATAAAATCCGAAAGCCCAGATGTTCATCAGCACTCTCTAATAAAGCCTTATCAGATAAATTTTCTAACATCTATGATAGTTAGTGTATTGCTTCATTTGTCAGGAACTTTTCAAATATCCTGCTGTACCAAAGCTAACAATAAAAAGCGGTCTGTTGAGTTAATAGAGGCACTGATTAATATTGCTAATGGGTTGTCATTTGTCGTTTAATTCAAAAAAAAATGAATTTTAAAGCAAGTATAACTCCACAAACAGAGAATTTTTACACAGGAGCATTTTTATTCTAATGACATTTTCAGTTATTCTGTCACAGGATTATATAAGAGTGCCTGTTTCGGTTTGTTTTATATAAGTATGATTGAAATCATCTAATGCGCTGCTGTTGCTCATTTATTTCAAGGTTGTTTTAAGCCATTTTTGTTTTCAAATTCCTTCCTTGTTTTGAAGAATTGAAATATAGATAGCATCGTAAAATAGAAGGAGATAAAAAATACAAATGATATTACAGAATGAAATGGAGGATGACCATTCCAAATGGCAGGAGAGTATAGAAGATTTTAGCCAGAGAAATGCTTTATTAAAATATAGATTGAGTGAAATAGTTGATAGCCATGAGGATAAAAATTTTTTGCAATTGGCAGAGTATTTTCAAAATGAATTATTACTGACGGATGAAATATTAAAAAGACTAAGAAGCGAACTTCATGAATATGCAGAAATGAAAAAGCTTGATTATTTTCCCACAGAAAAAATAGCTAAAAAACGCCGGACCTTTAGAAATGGCATTTTAAATTTTGAAAGAAAATTTCTTACCCTTTCTGATGAATTCAATAAAAAAATGCTGGAGAGCCAGAAGCATTAATTGAGCATATCCATAAGCTTTTTCTCATTCAGCACTTTTACATAACCGGCCTCAGCTTCTATCAACTTTTCATTTTTAAAATCACTTAGGGTTCTTATTAAAGATTCAGTTGTAGTGCCTGCAATATGTGCCAGGTCTTCTCTTGAAATGTGAATAACGAAATCCGGATTGTCCCGGGTTTTGTATTTTTTGGATAAAGTAACAATAGCATCTGCCACTCTTTTACGAAGCGAATTGTATGCGAGATTAATGAGCTGATCTTCTTTTTCCGAAACGTTATGAGCAAGCAATTTTATAAATTTACGGGCCACTTTTTTGTTGTTGTTAATAAGAATCTCGAAGTCTTCCCGGGCGATGATACTTATCTCGCATTTTTCCAAAGTTTCGGCTGTCTCTTTGTATACAGAATTTTCAATCAGTGCATTGTAACCAAAAAAATCGCCATCATTATATAAACTGATCGTAAGTTCTTTGCCAAGCTCATTGATTTTGTAAGTCCTTATTTTTCCGGAATTTAAATAATATAAGCTATGCGGATGATTTCCCTCTGCATAAATACGTTGCTTTTTTTTATACTGATTAATTATTTTTGAATTAGTTAATTTTTCGAGCGCTTCTTCATTTTTCACTTCATCAAGAAAATCGTTGAAGCCCTTCGTGTTTTCCGCATGCTCTTTTTGAAATTTCACTTTTTGTAACCTGCTTTCTATTGCACTCAGCAATTCGATATCTGTAAAGGGCTTAGTGATGTAGTCATCAGCTCCCATTTCCATTCCTTTTCTAAAATCGATACGTTCTGTCTTAGCAGTAAGAAAAATAAAAGGAGTACTTTTTAAACTCTCATTTTTGGAGATAAGGTGTAACAATCCATATCCATCCAAAACAGGCATCATAATGTCACAAACTATCAGATCGGGAGATTCCCTGAGTGCCATGTCGTAGCCTTCTTTGCCGTTTGCAGCCGAGGCTACTTCGTAACCCGCAAGCCCCAGGATTTCACCGGTATTTTCTCTTATTTCATCATGATCTTCTACTAACAATATTTTCATCATTGCGCAAAGATTATATTTATTTCGGTGCCTTTATCTAATTCGCTTTTTAAATCTATTTCGCCATCCATCATTTCCACATACTTTTCTACGATATGAAGGCCAAGGCCTGTGCCGGGAATGTTTACCACATTAGTGGCACGGTAAAATAATTCATATAAATGTTCCTGGTCCTTTTTTGAAATGCCCATTCCTTCATCCCTTATTGTGAATTTTAATTTCTTTTCTCCTACACTCGTCCTGACATATATAGGTTTATTTTCTCGTGAAAATTTTGCTGCATTCGAAAGCAGATTGATAATAATGTTTTTAAACAATACTTCATCTAACACTACCTCAGTATCTCCCGAATGTTCGTATGTCACTTTCTGGCCAGGTTTCAATAATTCCACTAACTCATTTACTTGCTGGGAAATTAACTCTTTAATGTCAAATACCGATTTATGAGCAGTTATTTTGCCATCTTCAATTTTCCCCAATGAAAGAAATTCGTTTAAAATATTATTGAGGTTAATTACTGAAGATTTGATGCGCTGAACGTGCTTGTCCCTTTTTGGCTGATCTTCAGTTAGTGTATATTTTGCCAGCAAAGAAGTCGAAGACAGAATAGTACTTAATGGTGTTCTAAATTCGTGTGAAGCCATGGATACAAATGCACTTTTCAAATCTCCCAAATCTTTTTCTTTACTTAATGCTTTTGCAAGTTTATCTTTTGAGGCCTCCAGTTTTAACATGGTTTCCTTCAGTTTTGAAGTGCGTATCTCAACCTTTTTTTCTAACTCCTCATTCAGCGCTTCCATTCTTTTATTCACGGATGCAAGTTCTGATCTTTTTTCACGTAATTTATTCTGATCGTCGATCCTTGCGCTAATGTCACTGATAAACGCTATGGAAAAAACCTCATCACTGCTGGAATAGCTACTAAGACTAATTTCAAGGGGAAGTTCTCTTCCATCCCTGGTAACACCGAACAGGTCTCTTCCTATACCCATTGGCCTGGTAGCAGGATGCTTAAAAAAATGCTCACGATCAGAAACGTGCTGGTGATGATACCTCTGCGGTATAAGGATCTCAAGTTTTTCCCCTATAAGTTCATCTTCGTGGGAATAGCCAAACAACTCAATTAAAAAATTATTGGCAAGCGTAATAGTTCCCGATTCATTAATTACCAGTATCCCCAGAGATGCATTTTGAAACACTGCTTTAAATTTTTCCTGTTCCTTTAAAAGTAGCTTTTCCATAGCCGACAAAGTTCTTGTAAAAATCGCAAAAAAAAGAAGTGAGAAAATAAAGGTATAGCGACAAAGACATGATTTTCTGCAAAAATCTAAGATTAATACTAATTACTTTATTGAATTTTGCAAAGCAGTGTCAAATATATTACTTCACATGTTTAATCAGTCCAAAATACAATTACGGTTAGTTTTAGGCGGCTTTATTGCAAAGCTCTTCTTGTAAATATGAGGAAAGTCATATTTTGCATTGATCTGTGTTATTTTTTATAAGAGTAACCCAATTGAAATTTGCATCTGATTTTAAATATTTTAAAGGACCAATAATTTTAATTCAAACCATTTATTATGTTACAAACTTTCAAAATTGACACTCATTGGAAATCTGTTTTTTTTCCTGTGATATTGTTTTTCTCTCTTGCGTTTTTCTTTACTTCCTGCAAAACCAATTCAGGAAATGCTACCTCTGATAGTAAGATTGACACGGTACTTACCGGCAGCGTTACAGCGGAGTTGACTGTTGCACCTAATGTACCGAAGCCATTGACTTATAACTCTCCCAAAAAGGTAATCGTACAGTTGGAATGCATTGAAAAAATACTTCCTATTACTGACAGCACAGACTATACTTTCTGGACATTCGGCGGCCATGTACCCGGAAATTTTATCAGGATAAGACAAGGTGACCTGGTTGATTTTACCTTAAAAAATATGCCTGAAAGTAAGATGTCTCACAGCATAGATCTTCATGCCGTAATTGGTCCGGGTGGTGGCGCTGATGCTACAGCTACATCTCCGGGACAATCCACCCATTTTCAGTTTCGTGCATTACATGCGGGCCTGTACGTTTACCATTGCGCTACCGGACCGGTGCCTTTGCACATAGCCAACGGTATGTATGGTTTAATATTAGTAGAACCGCAGGGAGGCTTGCCTAAGGTGGATAGGGAATACTATGTAATGCAGGGAGATTTTTATACAAAAGGTAAGTTTGGCGCAAAAGGCTTGCAGGATTTTGATGAAGACAAGGCTCTTGCCGAAAATCCTGATTATGTTTTATTTAACGGCCGCGTACATTCTATGACAGGACCAAATGCTTTGCCCGCCAAAGTAGGTGAAACAGTGAGATTGTTTGTAGGTAATGGCGGTCCGAACCTTATTTCATCTTTTCATCCAATAGGGCAAATATTTACCAAAGTATATATGGAGGCTGGTTCAGAAATAAACACGGATGTACAAACCACTTTGATACCTGCCGGTGGCGCTGCCATCGTAGAAATGAAAATGCAGGTGCCTGAAGTAATCAACCTTGTGGATCATGCTATCTTCCGTGCATTTAATAAAGGAGCTATTGCTCAAATTAAAGTGACCGGGCCTGAGGACCATTCTATTTATCAAAAGATAAGGGAATAAAAAATATTTTTTCAACCCGGGCGGTGAGGACACCATTCCTGTATAACCGCCCGGGTTATTGTCCAAACACACATGAACATCCGGTAGTTATCGTTTTTGAAATAAACCCCAAGAAACTCTTTATAACCTTTTTGATTACCACCGCTTTCTTCTGCGTTGGAAACGCGCAGAAGAAAGCGGTGGTTTCTGAAAAAAATATGGTGGTGGTTTCATCTGGAAAATACCAGCCATTTTTTATTACACAGGGCAATAAGCCCATATCTGTTGCTGCATTTAAAATGGATGTCACCGCCGTAACTAATGTAGAGTTCCTGGAATTTGTAAAGGCAAATCCTAACTGGCAACGTTCAAAAGTAAATCGTCTCTTTGCCGATACGAATTATCTGAGGCACTGGGCCGGCGATTTAGTTATTGGGGAATCTAATAAAAATATATATAACTCACCTGTAGTGAATGTATCGTGGTTCGCGGCATCAGCCTATTGTAAGTGGAAAAGTAAAAGACTGCCTACCATTGCAGAATGGGAGCTTGCTTCAAAAGGAACTCCGAAAAATATAAAGCCAAGTTCTCTTACCGAATATATTTTGGACTGGTACCGGGTACCTAATTTGCCGGTTCTTCCTAATGTAAAATCCACTTATCAAAATGAATATGGATTATATGACATGAATGGATTGATCTGGGAGTGGACGTTTAATTTCAATAGCTTCATTGGCTCAAGAGATTCAAGAGGTAACAATGAAGATGAATTAAAGAATTTTTGTGCAGCGGGCGCGTTGAATGTGGCAGACAAATCGGATTATGCAACATTTTTACGTTTCAGCTATCGTGGCAGTTTGAAAGGAAATTTTAGTATCCCTAATCTTGGATTTCGTTGCGCTAAAGATTTAAATTAGAACGCCACTATTTGCCCGAATTTTTTTTACTGCCTATTAAAAACGCCTGATTCTATCATAACTATTATATAAAATGAAAATCCTTATCTATTTTTTGATGTCATTTCTTTTATTTAGTTGCTCAGATGCAGGAAAACAGCCTGCTTTTACAGGCGAAGCTCCTAAAAGTAGTACCGCACCTGTAGGCACTTTGCCATCAGAAAGTCTTTATCAACTCACAGATACTTTTCAAACACAGGATAATAAAAAAGTTACTCTTTCATCATTTGCGGGCAAGCCAACTGTGGTAGGAATGATTTTCACCCACTGTGATTATGCCTGCCCCAGGTTAACTGCCGACATTAAATCTATAGAAAGTAAATTGGGTGATGGAAAAGGGAAAGTAAATTTTCTGTTGGTCAGTTTTGATTCGGAAAGAGATTTGCCCGAAGAGCTTAAAAAATTTGCTAATAAATCAGGATTAGACGAAAACTGGACCTTACTCCACGGCGATGAGACGGCAGTACGAACACTTTCGGTTTTACTAAATGTACAATTTGAAAAGAATGCAGAAGGAAATTTTTCTCACAGTAATATCATATCTGTTTTAGATAAAACGGGCACCTTACTTTTTCAAAAAGAAGGGTTGGGCGCAGATGCAGCGGAAATTATCAGGACCATCAAAGTTTTGTAATCATACTCCTGCGTGAAGCTATAAATTTAAAGATTACTTATCGACCTATTTTCAAATAGCAAGTTGATGCTGAGTCGTTTTAAAATTCTTCTTTGATTCCTCTTACTTGCCCCCGAGCTTTCTTCAAAAAAGCCTGTTTCTTTTTGATTTGATCTCTATCCTATTTTAGATAATTTGGCCCTTCTAATTAATCAATTAAACTAATGCTAGCAAGCAGGCAGTTATTGCTGTTCAATGCTCTATGTTTTTTTGAGCCATGCAATAAATTGATTCATTTTAAAGATTTACACTTGCGATTCTCTTTTCTATTCTTAGATTAACTTCAAAGAGTTATTTGTGAAGTTGACGTCTTTGCTTAAAGTCTGCCTAACAGGTAGTCGTTCTGGAATTATTTAAACAAAGTAATTAGCTATTAAAAAAGAAGAGTGCCGGAAAAAGTCTGTTTAATAAAACTATAATCCTCAACTATTCTTTTCCGGGCAGAAATTACAATTTATTTATAATTTTACTAAAGCAACTCTTTAAGATGCTGAACTTCTGTCATCCCCTAAAATCAAAAAATAAATTTATGCAAATCATCGCTAATCACTATCGGCAGGGATTTGTCAAAAAATCACCGCTGATTATGAGCCTTAACTCATTAATGCTGACGAGAAGTCAGGGCTCCAAACAGAATATTTTTACTGCCATGAAAGTAACAACTGGATTGTTTTTTTGTGCGTGCCTTACAGTAAGTGTTAGCGTCGCGGCAGGAGTGAAAGTGCTGCCAGGTAATAATGCGGAGACATTTGAAAATTCAACTTATTCAACAGGAAATTCTGTCAATGCCTTAAACATACCGAACGTTCTGAAGCCTTCTGTCCTTATTAGTGGAATCGTCAAAGATGCTCAGGGCAGTCCTCTTGCAGGAGTATCTGTAATTGTAAAAGGAACAAATAAGGGAACCAGTTCTAATATCAACGGAGATTTTTCCATTGAAGCCAATGCGGGAGATGTATTGGAGTTTACAATTGTGGGTTATCAGAAGAAAATTATAACTGTGGGACCGGATAGTAAGATCAATGTGGAAATGGAAATAGAGGCGGCAATTGGAAATGAAGTGGTGGTGGTAGGGTATGGCACACAGCGTAAGCAGGATATTACCGGCGCAGTTACAGAAGTAAACCTGACAGGTTTAAAATCCAGATCTTATAAGGATGTGGGGCAAGCTCTCCAGGGGAATGCTCCGGGTGTAATTGTTCAGGATGAAGGAGGCGATCCCACATCCGGATCCAGGATCAATATCCGTGGCCTTGGTGGTGTTAACGCGGAAAACCCTTTATACATTGTCGATGGTGCGATTTATAATGGAGGGCCTTTAAATCCTAATGATATTGAATCCATATCAGTTTTGAAAGATGCTTCTGCAGCCATTTATGGCGCCCGTGCCTCTGGGGGAGTAATACTTGTTACGACTAAAAAAGGAAAAGAAGGAAAGCTAAGCCTGGACGTCGATGTGAAAAACGGTTTTCAGAACGCGTGGCGGATACCCGAAGCGCTCAATGCCGCTGAATATGCCCGTGTAAGTAACCAGGCCGCAGATAATGCAGGAGTGTCACGTTTACCTGTATTCGATGCTTCAGTTTATCCGGATGGACAAATTACACGTACCAACTGGATGGATGAAATTTTTAGAACAGGTAAGCTCCAGGACTACAACATTGGGCTGCGGGGAGGAAGTAAGCAATCAACTTTTTATACCTCTTTTGATTATAGGAAAGATGATGGTATTTTGTTGAATACTTATTCCGAACGATATAATTTCCGAATCAATTCTGACCACCAGATCACCGATTGGCTATCGATTGGCGAACATCTTTCCCTTACTTATAATGATGGGCAATATGGAACTAATACCACAAGCGGCTACCAGGGTGCGATTATCAGCGCTATTTTTTATCCGCCCAGTATTATTGTTTACAAACCTGATGGATCTTTTAATGGATTACCTGATCAATACGCAGGGTCTTATGGCGATATTATTAATCCGGTTGCCTATTTGAAAAGGCTGGATTCGCATAATCCACAAACCGGCATATTTGTCAATCCTTATCTGAGTATTAAATTACTAAAAGGGCTGACCTTTAAATCCAACCTGGCAATTACACGTAACATGAATACTTCTAAAGAATTTGATACAAGAGTATTGGAAACGGGTAAAAAATTCTTTAATAATACGCTGAACATGGGAAATGGTACTTTACAGGACCTTCTTGCTGAACAGACGCTAAACTACCAGAATCGTTTCAATGGCGGTGTACATAGTTTGAATGTTTTACTCGGGTATACTTATCAGAAATCGTCATATGAACAATTCAATGTGCACGCTCAGGATTTTGACAGGGAGGATCCTCAATTCCGCTATTTTGTGAATGCAAATGAAATATATCCTCCTTCAGGTGGTAAAACTGAAAGTGCGGTACTGTCTTACTTTGGAAGAGTAAATTATTCATTCCAGGATAAATATCTTTTCACCGGAATATTACGCAGAGATGGTACTTCAAAGCTTACCAGCTCCAATAGATGGGAATATTACCCTTCAATATCTGCGGGGTGGCGGGTAAATAAAGAAAGCTTTATGGAAGGAGTTAGTTGGATCGATAATCTTAAGATCCGCGGTAGTTGGGGCAAACTCGGTAATCTTGCCAGTCTTCCTGATAATGCGATTAATATACCTTTTGAATTGTTAGATGCATCTATATTAGGGTCGCCCACAAATCTTTACTATGGTTTGGCTCAAAATACAATTTCTAATCCTAATCTTTTATGGGCCATTTCTGCCCAAACGGATTTCGGTGTAGACGCTAATTTTCTCAATAATAGAATTAGCTTAACGGCTGATTATTTTAAGAGGATTACAGAGCGAATGATTTTACAGATTCCTGTTCCATCAACGGCCGGTGCGTCTAACGGCCCCTTTGTAAATTTACCGGGAAAAGCCCAGGACCAGGGTTGGGAATTGGGATTAGGCTATCATAGTAATAAGAGTAAACAACTTACTTACAATATCAATGTGAGTTTGACCAGTGTAAAAAACAAAGTGATTTCATTGGACAATAAGGTATTTCCCAACGGAATCGGGGGCTATTACCAGGTTCGTGCAACTCTTGACCCTATAAGAACAATGGCCGGACAGCCTTTATACTCCTATTATGTAGTAAAGACAGCCGGCACTTTTAAAAGCCAGCAAGAAATTGACAATTATGTAAATAAAGATGGAAAACTGATACAACCTTTTGCAAAACCGGGAGACCTGAAATTCATAGATGCTAATCACGATGGTAAGATTAGTCCTGACGACCGGGTTTTTGACGGTAGCGCATTCCCGAATTTTTCCTATGGACTGAATGCAAACCTTAACTATAAAGGGTTTGATATAAACGTGTTCATCCAGGGAGTACAGGGAAACAAATTATTTAATGCAGTGAAGTTTACCGGCCTCAACGCGGGCCAACAAGGGTACAATATGCTAAAAGATATATTAGATGCATGGAGTCCACAGAATGTAAACTCTAATATTCCCCGTGTGTCTGCAAATGATCCTAATAATAATTTTGGCACCACGTCTGACTTTTATATAGAAGATGGTTCCTATGTCCGTTTAAAAAATATTACTATAGGATATACACTCCCGGATGTATTGACTCAAAAAATGCATATTAGTTCTTTAAGGGTGTATCTGACCGGACAAAATGTTTTCACTTCGACTAAATATACCGGATTTGATCCTGAGGTTGGTATGGATCAGTACGGAGTAGATCTGGGAAGGTATCCTGTTGCCAGGGCATTTATGTTTGGAATTAATCTGAGTTTATAATGCAAAAAATAATAAAAGATATTATGAAACAATATATTTTAAAAACTATAGTAGTGATCGCTGTAGCTTCATTGCTAAATAGTTGTTCAAAAAAATCATTAGATTTTGTACCCCAAGGGCCTCCGGTTGCCGCCACCTTTTGGAAAACAGAAGGAGATGCAATGGCTGCTTACTATTCTTTATTCAATCCGCAAAATTCATACGAAGAGTATTATGGACGTGGATACATGTGGTATGTGGATGCCGGCCCTGATATGGTAGTAGGAAGAAATAATTCTTCTGCTGCGAACATTAAAAATTTTAACCCGGGGGCGGCAACAGCAAGTTATGTACAAGACCAATGGAAGATGAGATATTTAGTAGTAAAGAGAGCCAACGATATTATTAAGAATCTTCCGGAGATGAATATTGATGCGGTTATAAAAAGCAGAGTACTCGGTTCAGCCTATTTTATGAGCGGGCTTGCGTATTTTGAACTTACTTATACTTATGGCGACAGCAAAGCGGGTGTTCCGATTGTTGATACTGCGGGCAATGCCGGGGACTACTATATTCCCCGCGCTGCAAGTGCTAAGGTAAATTATGATTACATAGAGGGCTTATGGAAAAAGGCCGCAGAATTATTACCGACATTTCAGCAACTTTCTCCCACAGATTATGGTAGCCCACACAAGGCCGCAGTATGGGCCTATATGGCTAAAATGTTTTTGTACCAAAATGAATATGCTAAATCAGAAACTTATGCCGATAGTGTGATTCAGATGGGCCAGAGGCAATTAGAACCGCATTTCAAGGATGCATTTACAATAGCTGCTAATTGGGGTCCTGAATACATTTGGTCGATGGTTAGTAATACACATGGAGGTAGCGAATTACCAGGTGTAATGCTGGAAAATAAGGGTTGGGGCTTATATAATGGATGGGGTTATTTTCAACCCACTAAAGAACTCTATGACGCTTATCAATCCGGTGACCAAAGAAGAGAAGCCACCATCCTTAAATTTGGAGATAATTTTACTTTTTTCGGCGCGGCTAGAGTGTACGAATCAACCAATAGCTTAACAGGATACCAGTTCAATAAATATATGGAGCCTTTTAGTTACCCGGATCTCCTGCATGTAAATCCGGATGGTAACTTTCCTACCACCGATCTGAACGTTCCTTTGTTGAGGTATGCCGATGTGCTGCTTCTAAAGGCTGAAGATGAATTAATGCAGGGACAGAATGCGGATATGGAAATCAATTTGATAAGAAACCGTGCGGGTTTGCCATCCATCTCAGGAGCAACCATGACCGATTTGAAACGGGAGCGTAGATGTGAGTTTGCGGGAGAATATGCCAATACTTACTTTGATCTTGTTCGGTGGGGTGATGCTAAAGTAGCCTGTTCTGTTCCATTGCACGGTGCTAACGGCCAGGAGGTTTGGCCGGCAAGAAATTTTGACCCATCTTATATGAACATTTGGCCCGTACCCCAGAAAGAGATTGACAATAGTGGGGGAGTAATTGTGCAGAATCAGGGATGGTAACAAATTATTAGTCTATATAGATACATTAAAGGATCATTGCAGAAGATGTTTCAGAGTACCAATTATATTTTCAAGTTATCATGTAGCATTTTATGTTTCTGTCTTTTGTCGATCCTTGTTTATTCACAGAAATCCATTTCCTCAAAAACGGACTACTACTTAATAGCGCACAGGGGAGGGGTTGTTGATAGTACGATCACTGACAACAGCCGAACCGCAATAGAAACAGCGATTAAAAGAGGGTATGATATGGTGGAAGTTGATTTGCGGCTTACACGGGATAGTGTGTTAATTATTCAGCATGACCCAACTTTTAAGCGCTATTATAGAGTAGATAAACCAGTCTCTTCGATGACCTGGAAACAGGTCAGTCAACTTCGCAGTTCAATTGCAGGAGATAGGGTACTAAGGTTTGAAGAGGTATTAAAGATTTGCAAAGGCCGGATTCAGATTATGATTGATAATAAAATTCAGGGTATGGACTCGGGGATTTTTACAAGAGTGATATCTCTCCTGAGAAATTATGATTTATTAAACCAGGCTTTAATGATTGGAACAACAGCATCTACTCCTTTTTTTACCGGAAAAATTAAATTGAGCTGCACCAGGAAACAGGTTAAAAGCAATATGAAGCAACAGGGTTATTCGCCTGCCAATTATTATATCTTCGAAATTCCGGAAAATATTCCTGCGCATGATGTTAAATGGGCGAAAGCACATGATATACAAATAGTAGCAGCTATTAATAAATTTCGATATTCTCATTCAAGTGACCCGCTTAAGGAGGCCGCCGATGATATTAACCGGATGATAAATGAGGGGATAACTCATTTTCAAATTGATTCTGAATTTGATGCGTCTTTTTTTCATTAACACTATAGCTATTTATTAAACGAATCCCTTTACCCGTGTAGCTTAAGGAATTTGAAAAACAAATTGGATAAACTAATTCCAACAATGATTCAGTTAACAACTCTCTCTTTTTAATGCTTTTGCCGCTTAAAGGTTTAATTCTATAAATTGCTTACTATGTTCATAAAATTCATAACAACAATTACCGCTTGTTTTACTTTTTTATTGATATGCACCAATGCATTCACACAAAAATTAGTAAATAAATCATTCTTAGTTTGTGGCGACAGTAAAATATTGTTAGTGGACTATGATGGATCGATAGATACGATTCCAAAAATAATATGGCAATGGGATGCTCACTTTGCTAAAGATCTGCCGGAAGAATACAGATTGAAAAAATTCAATACCGTAGATGATTGTAAAGCGGTAAACAATGGCAGCAAAATTTTGGTTTCTTCCTCTTCGGGTGCGATTGCCATTATAGATAAAAAAAGCAAAAAGGTTTTGTTTTACGCCAGCGTTCCTAATGCTCATTCAATAGAATTATTGCCAAACGGATTTTTAGCCGCCGCTGCCTCAACGGCAAAAGAAGGAAACAAAGTTCTTTTGTTTAAAATAAACAAACATAATGAAGCCCTGTTCAGCGATAGTCTTCATTCTGCACATGGCCTCGTTTGGGATGTTGGCAGAAAAGTATTATTTGCTTTAGGTTCTGACGTTTTAAGGGCGTACCAGTTTATAGAAGAGCCGAGGCCAAAACTATTATTAAAAGATGAATGGAAATTACCTCACAAAGGCGGGCATGATTTGCAAATGGGACCTAAGAATAATAAATTATTTCTAACTATTGAAAACGCCGGAGCATGGGAATTTCGTTTGAGTTCTCATGTCTTTAGTAAGATTAAAGATTTCACAGATGCTAAAATCATTAAGAGCATAGGCCAAAATATATCTGGTCAATATATTTTTACAATTCCGGAAGAAAGCTGGTGGACCTATCATGTTAAGTTTTCAAACCCCGGTCGGCTATTTGCTTTTCCTGATATGCATGTTTATAAAGCGAGGTGGTTTGATTAATGGAATTCAAGGACTTATATATAAATTGCAGGCGTGAATGTTTCTTAGTTTAAACCATTGTCGCATTTAAAAGAATACAATCCAAACTGGTAATTATTATGAAGACAATCCTTCTCATCTTAGCTTTAATAGGCAACGCAGTTCATATTAATGCTCAAAAGCAATCTCAAAAACCCAACGTTGTTATTATTTTTATGGACGATATGGGATATGGTGATCCTGATTTTAATATGGGGATAGGATACACTACTCCAAATATAGACAGGTTGGGAGCAGAAGGAATGCGGTTCACTAATTTTTATTCTGCGCAAGGCACTTGTACAGCTTCACGGGCGGGCATCCTTACCGGTTGTTATCCAAACAGGATTGGTTTATTTGGAGCGTTAGCTCCATGGTCTGAAACCGCCCTTAATCCAAAGGAAGAGACCATTGCGAATGTATTAAAAAATGGGGGTTATAGCACTTGTATGGTGGGTAAGTGGCACCTTGGTAGTAAACCTCCTTTTCTCCCCACTCACTTTGGGTTTGATCAATACCTGGGTTTGCCCTATTCCAATGATATGTGGCCTGTAAATTATGGTGGGAAGCCGATAACGGACACAAGCAATCATAGATATAATTATCCCATCTTACCATTGTTGCAAGGCGATAAAGTACTGAGGCATATTCGTACACTGGAAGATCAGGGGCAATTGACCCAAAGTTATACCCGGTTTGCCACTAAGTTTATTAAAGAACATAAATCCAAACCCTTCTTCTTATATTTTGCTAACTCCATGGTACACGTACCTATTGCTGCGTCACCTGCTTTTTTAGGTAAAAGTGAAAATGGGCTTTTTGGAGATGTGATGCAAGAAGTGGATTGGTCGGTAGGACAGATCATGAAAACACTTCGTGATGAAAGTTTGGATAAAAATACACTCGTTATTTTTACAAGTGATAATGGTCCCTGGCTTAACTATGGCAATCATGCCGGTAACACAGGAGGATTAAGGGAAGGGAAGGGAACTTCTTTTGAAGGTGGTCAAAGAGAGCCGTGTCTTATGCGCTGGCCTGGTCATATACCGGCGGGAACAGTTTGCAATAAAATAGCTTCCACCATTGATTTGATGCCGACTATTACAGCACTTAGCAATTCCAGGTTACCAGAGAAAAAGATTGACGGAATCAACATCCTACCTTTATTATTGGGAAAGCCGGATGCTGATCCACGCACAGAGTTTGTATATTATTATAATAGAAACAGCCTGGAATGCATCCGACAGGGAAAATGGAAGCTGGTATTCCCTCATAAATCAAGAAGCTATAAATCCCATCCACCGGGACATGACGGATTTCCGGGCCCTACTTCGGAAATAGACGTTCCTCTTGCACTATATGATATGAGTACCGACCCGGGAGAAACTTTGGATGTACAGGAACAACATGCTGATGTTATGAAACAATTAGAAGCGCTTGCCGATAAATATCGCAATGACCTGGGTGATGATTTAACTAATGTAGCAGGAACCGGGCGAAGACCCGCGGGGGTTTGCACTGAATGTATAACGAATATACGGAAGCCATAAGTCTGACAGGGGAAACAAATTTTTATATTAATTAGTTTAAGATAATGAGAATCCTGAGTATTCTTCTGGCATTGATGTATGTAACCTTATCAAAATATTCATTTGCACAAAGTGCAGCCAAACCCAATATCATTTACATCTATGCTGATGACCTCGGCTATGGTGATTTGGGCTGTTACGGCCAGGAGAAGATCGAAACCCCTAATATAGATGCACTTGCAAACAACGGGATGAGGTTTACGCAACATTATGCTTTTCCGGTTTGCGCTCCATCACGATACCTGCTGATGACAGGCAAAAACTCGGGGCAGGCTTATATACGGGGTAATAATGAATGGACGCAAAGAGGTGATGTATGGGACTTTAAAGCTATGGAGGACAACCCTACTTTAGAAGGACAATTACCTATTCCCGACTCTACCATTACTATCGCAAAGATTTTACAAAAAGCAGGTTATACTACAGGCATGGTGGGCAAGTGGGGGCTGGGAGCGCCCATGTCGGTAGGAGAACCTAACAACCAGGGCTTCGATTATTTTTATGGCTTTATCTGTCAAAGGCAGGACCATACTTATTATCCCGGCCATTTGTGGGAAAATACTTACCGGGTTCCATTGAATAATAAGATCGTATCTCCCAATGTAAAGTTTCCTTCCGATCTTGACTCGCTGGATGCTAAAAATTATGCTGTTTACCAGCAAGAGGATTATTCGCCTGATTTTTTAATAAAGGCGGCACTTAAATTTATAGAGAAAAATAAAGAACACCCTTTTTTCCTGTATTTCCCTTCGCCATTGCCCCATGTATCATTACAGGCACCGCAGAAGTGGGTTGATTACTATCATGAAAAGTTTGGAGAGGAGAAGCCATTTTTAGGTGGCTCCTATTTCCCCGTTCGTTACCCGCGCGCCGCTTATGCAGCTGTTATTTCCACATTGGATGAACAAGTAGGAGAACTTGTAAAAAAACTTAAGGAAGAAGGAGTTTATGACAATACGATTATTATGTTCTGCAGCGATAACGGTCCTGCCTATAATGCCGGCGTAGACCCGGTCTTTTTTAATAGTGCAGGACCTTTCAAAGGAGAATACGGATGGGGCAAAGGCTTTGTACACGAAGGCGGAATACGTGAGCCGTTTATTGTTCAATGGCCGGGGAAAGTAAAGCCATCCTCCACATCCAACCTTATCTCTGCCACCATAGACATCATGCCCACACTATGTGATCTTTTGAAAATTCCCGTTCCAAAAAATGTGAACGGCCTAAGCATACTACCTGAAATACTGGGAAAAAATAGCCAACAAAAACAACACGAATATTTGTATTTCGAATATCCTGAATATGGAGGCCAACAAGCAGTCAGGATGGGAAAATGGAAAGCAGTCCGCCTGGATATATTGAAAGGCACCTTGAAAACGCAGTTATTTGATTTAAGCACTGATATACAGGAACAACACGATATAGCTTCACAACATCCTGACATAGTAAAACGAATGGAGGCAATTATGAAGAAAGAACATCATAGTCCGGTTGTAGCTTCATTCAGAATGGAGGTTTTAGAAAAGGAATGAAGTATAATCGGTATGAAAATAAATCATTAGCTGTCAATATCCCGCTGGCCCAGGTTTCCAGACCTGTGATAGTTCGTCAATTACGCAGAAATAGTGAATAGCTTTTTCAATTAATAAGAAACATTACCACAGAGTAAACCAAGTAACGTGAAGTCACAGGTCTGGAGACCTGCGCCAGAAAGTATCGGTAAAACCATTTGAGTTACAAATCATCCTTAGCAAACTTTTTCAACGCAAAAAAGTAATAACCTAAAATATAGGCGATACTTGCAATGGCAAAAATCCAGGTATCGGGAGCATCTTTATAAATTACCTTATTGCCAAACGGAATAGGAAGCATTACATCTGTGACTTGTAATGGTAGAAAGTAGCCAACAGGAGTTAGATCCATTTTAAAATTGATTAAAACAGTAAGAAGATATTCAAAGATCAATCCGTATAAAAAGAATACGGCAATAGCTGCACCGCTTTTTCTGAAAAGAATAGCCAGGAACATGGCAAACGTAATGTAGGCTGTTGTTTGAATAAATATATAACCTACGTTTTCTATACCCGTAAAAGAAAAATGTGATCCTGTTGTGATGAGTCCAAACAGAAGAGCAACCAAAAAATTGAATAGGGTGGCAACTATCGAGAACAACAACGCAAAAACAAACTTCACGTCAATGAACTCTTTTCGCGTCCATCCGTCAATAATATTTTGCCGATGGGTTTTGAAATTAAATTCGTTGGTTAGAAGCATAATAAAAAGTATGCCAGGGAAATAAAGGAGCCAGCTACTCATGAAACCCACTGTTTGCCAAACTTTAGGAAAAGAGTAAGGACTTCCCAACACGATCTGGCTGGCAGGTAAATTCTGTACAGTAAGGCTATTGATATAGAAACCTGTGTAATTGATTCCAAGAATCGCTACAAAATAAAGGATGGCAAATATCCAAAAGGCCTTATAATTTTTTACTTTCAGCCATTCGATCTTTAATAATCGTAACATCAGAATTTTAATTGTTGTTGGTTAATTCAAAAAATCTTGATTCAAGGCTTTTTCGTTTCAACATGAGATGGTTAAGTATGATGCCGTTATTAAAACAATAATTATTAACAGAGGCAAGGTCGGCTTCACCCGCCGGGAAAAATATTTTTATTACCGAAACTTCATTAACTACCCTGATGTGAGCGTTCATCTTTAGAAGTATTTCAAACAATTTGCTATTGTCAGAAGCAGCTCCTTCAATGATATCTTCACCGGAAAGTATCTCGTTTACTTTTCCTGATGTTATCAATTTGCCATTTTTTAAGATAGCTACGTGGGTGCACACTTTTTCAACTTCATCCAATAAGTGGCTTGCCATTATGATGGTTTTCCCCTGGCGGTGAAGTTCTTTCATCAATTCCCTTATTTCTGCAATACCTACGGGATCAAGGCCATTTGTAGGTTCATCAAAAATTAATACGCTGGGGTTGCCCAACAGACAGGAAGCAATAGCGAGACGCTGCTTCATCCCTAACGAATAGGTACTGAATTTTGAGTTCTTTCTTTGGGTAAGATCCACCACTTTCAGAACATGGTCTATATCTTCTTTGCCGTGCTGTTTTATTTCTGCTGCGATTTCTAAGTTTTTTACGCCGGACAGGTAATGATAAAAATTGGGAGTTTCTAACAACGTTCCGATTCTGCGGCGATTTTCTGCTGAAGCAGGCTCATCAAAAAGTTGGTAACTTCCTGAAGAAGGTTTAAGTATATCTGTAATGGTGGCCAGCGTGGTTGTTTTTCCGCTACCATTTGGGCCGAGTATGCCAAAAACAGTTCCTTCCGGCACAGAAAAACTCACATTATTAAGTGCCTGGATGTGTCCGTAGAATTTAGTTAGATTTTCTACAGTGAGTATTGACATAATAGTGAGTTGAAAAGACAGTGCAATATAAACGATCGAAGTTGAAAAGTCACA
>JBDTIC010000009.1:0-5812 GCA_039936595.1 Ginsengibacter sp.
TAAAAAATTTGGTTTTGGAATAGTGGGTGCGGGAATGATATCTCATTTTCATGCAAAGGCCATTGGAGAAATAAAGAACGCAAAATTGTTGGGCATATACAGTACCAATAAAACCAAGTCAGATCAATTTGCAGAAAAGCATCAATGTACTGCCTACGCCACATTGGATGAAATGCTCAGCGTACCGGAGATACACATTATTTGTATTTGTACTCCATCAGGTATCCATCTTGAACCGGCCATTGCAAGTATCAAAGCTGGGAAAAATTGCATTATCGAAAAACCTCTTGAAATAACTGTTGAAAGATGTGATGAAATAATTGAAGCTGCCCGTAATGCCGGCGTTTTTATCGGAGTAATTTTTCCTTCCCGGTTTTACGAAGCGAGCAAACAGTTAAAAAAATCATTAGATGAAAAACGGTTTGGTGACCTTGTACTGGGCGATGCGTATGTAAAGTGGAGCAGGACTACAGAATATTATCAATCAGGGAAATGGCGGGGCACCTGGAAATATGATGGTGGTGGCGCCCTGATGAATCAGGGTATCCATTCCGTCGACCTATTGCAATGGTACATGGGGGAGGTGGAGTCAGTACAATCTGTTTCAGGCAATATACGGCATAAAGATATTGAAGTAGAAGACACGATCGTTTCTACCGTTAAATTTAAAAATGGCGCCCTGGGAACGATTGAATGCACCACTGGAGTTTTTCCGGGCTCACTAAAGCGGGTAGAGATAATGGGTACAGCGGGAAGTGCCATTTTAGAAGAAGACCAGTTGATACAATGGCAATTTAAGGAGGAAAGCAAAGAAGACGAAACCATAAGAAATTCAATGCAATCAGGTGCAGTTTCTCATGGAGGTGCATCCAACCCATCTGACATAAGCTTTGTCGGTCATCAAAGGCAGATAGAAGATTTTATTCATGCCATTGAAACGAACGGTAAACCTTTAGTAGATGGAGAAGAAGGCCGTAAGTCAGTTGAAATTGTATGCGCAATTTATGAGAGCGCAAGACTGGGTAACAGGATAGAGTTATCATAGAATAAGGTTACCATAAATTCAGATTGAATAACAAGATTTAAAATTGTAATAAAGGATATGGCAAGAGTAAGACAATGGACGGCTAATAAATTAAGAGTAAAAATTTACGAAACAAGGGAAGAAATGGGTAGCAACGCGGCTCATGATGTTGCTCAAAAAATTAAGGAGTTATTGGTGGATAAAGATATTATCAATATCATTTTTGCCGCTGCACCTTCACAAAACGAATTTCTATCGACCTTATCCATAGAGGATGGAATTGACTGGGGTAAGATCAATGCTTTTCACATGGATGAATATGTAGGATTAAAGAGTAATGCATCAAAACGTTTTGGACAATTTTTGGATGAAAGAATATTTAAGCAGGTTCCTTTTAATAATGTGTATTACATCAATGGAGAAGCTGAAAACGCAGAAGGAGAAGGGGAGAGGTATGCGGACCTCTTGAAAGAATTTCCCGCAGATATAGTCTGCATGGGTATAGGCGAGAATACACACATTGCCTTTAATGATCCCCACGACGCTGATTTTCATGATCCGCTGATGGTAAAAGAAGTTAACCTCGATAAGGCATCCCGGCAGCAACAGGTGAATGATGGTTGTTTTGCAAATATTGATGAAGTGCCTGTTTCAGCAATTACGCTCACCGTGCCCACATTGCTTGGTGCAGAAAATATCTTTTGTATTGTCCCGGGTAATAATAAAGCACAGGCAATATATCATACGTTGAATGACGAGGTAAATGAAAAGTATCCGTCAACTATTCTTAGAAATCATGAAAATGCAATTCTTTACTTAGATAAAGAAAGCGCTTCAATGTTATAAAATGTTTATTAACCTAATATTTTGAAATGATGCAAAAATTGAATGGTAGCCGTTTTCAGATTAAAAAAATTCAACTTTTTAATTTAATTATTCTACTTATGTTTAGCCATGGATGTACTAATAGTACCAATAATAAAGAACTGACGAAAGAAGCGGATTCTTCATTAGTCCGCTTAATGACATTGGCTCCCGGTCATTTCCATGCTGCTTTATTGCAAAAGTCAATGTATGAAGGAGTTGATTCAACAGTGCATGTATTTGCACCGGAAGGGCCTGAGGTAAAATCATACCTGGCTTTAATTAACGATTACAATACGCGGAAAGAAAATCCTACTTCCTGGAAAGAAGATGTTTATACCGGACCGGATTATCTTGAAAAAATGCTGACAACCAAGCCTGGCAATGTAGTAGTCATTTCCGGAAACAACAAGATGAAAACTGAGTACATTAAAAAGTGTGTAGACAATGATTTGAATGTGTTGGCAGATAAACCAATGGCTATCAATAAGGCTGGCTTTGATACATTGAAGGAGGCTTTTGCGGATGCAAAAAAGAAGAAGGTATTGTTATATGATATCATGACTTCTCGGTATGAGATTACTAATATTTTACAGAAAGCGTTTTCTCAGATTCCGGATATTTTCGGCGAACTTCAAAAAGGGACCCTGGAAAATCCTGCAATGGTTTCAGAAAGCGTGCATTATTTTTTCAAAGAAGTTTCAGGAGTTCCTCTCACCCGCCCTGCCTGGTATTTGGACGTAGCACAGGAAGGTGAGGGTATTGTAGATGTGACAACCCATCTCGTAGATCTGATTCAATGGGAATGTTTTCCTGAAGCGATCTTTGATTATGAAAAAGATATTAAGATGCTCGCCGCCAAACGTTGGGCGACTGTTTTGAGTCCTGCACAATTCAGGCAGGTGACTAAAACAGATGCCTATCCGGATTTCCTCAATAAAGATGTTAAGGATAGCCTTCTCAGCGTATATGCCAACGGCGAAATGAATTATACCATTAAAGATTTACACGCAAGAGTTTCTGTCGTCTGGAAATATGAGCCGCCTAAAGGAACAAGCGATACCTATTATTCAATCCTTAGAGGTAGTAAAACCAACCTGGTGATCAGGCAGGGTAAAGAGCAACAATATCAGCCTGTACTTTACCTGGAGCCTGCTGATAAAAGTAAAATGGATGACTGGCAAAAAGATGTGGAACAAGGGATGGGTATGATACACACAAAATATGCGGGACTTACACTGAAGAAAAGTAACGAGGGATGGGAAGTAGTGATACCTGATAATATGAAGGTGGATCCTGAAAAACAGTTTTCATTAGTTGTCGAAAAATATTTACAATACCTTCATGAAGGTAACATGCCGGAATGGGAAATTTCAGCGATGCTGGCTAAATATTATACGACAACTCAGGGCTTAGAAAAAGCATTAGGAACTACTCCTATCCCCTAAAGGGTAATAATAAAACTATCCCGTAAAGTCCGCCCGGATGAAACCGTTTGGATGAGGTTAAAATAGTTAATAAGAAACGAGGGATAAAAAGTAATTAAATTTTGAACACACAAATAAACTAATAAACCAATCAACTAATAAACCATATAACATGACACATTCATTCAACCGTCGTAAATTCATTAAAACCACAGCGGTCACTGGCCTTGGCCTGGGACTTATGGGAAACGTTAGCCCATTATTTGCCAAAGGGCGTGTGCCTGTCGGAAAGCGTGTCGGCATTATCGGGTTGGACACCTCGCACAGTATAGAATACACTAAAATATTAAATGCTACCGATGCTGCTGCCGAGTTTGGAGGATACAAGATTGTGGCTGCATATCCACAGGGGAGTCTTGATATAGAGTCATCCACATCCCGCATCCCGGGTTATATTGAGGAAGTAAAACAGAGAGGTGTGGAAATTGTAGACAGCATTCCGGCTTTATTGGAAAAAGTAGATGTAGTGTTATTAGAGACGAACGACGGCCGGCGTCATTTAGAGCAAGCCATACCTGTGTTAAAGGCTGGAAAGACAATGTTTATTGATAAACCTATATCGGCGTCTCTCGCTGATGCCATCGTAATTTTTGATTTGGCAAAACATTATAATGTACCGGTATTTTCATCGTCATCTCTAAGATTTATGCCCAGCGCCCAGGAGGTTGCTAATGGAAAAATAGGCAAAGTGTTAGGCGCTGATGCATATAGCCCGTGTTCATTGGAGAAAACGCATCCCGACTTTTTCTGGTACGGCATACATGGAGTAGAACTTTTGTACACCGTGATGGGTACAGGCTGCAAAAGTCTCGTTCGTGTACATACTGAAGGCACTGATGTAGCAGTAGGTACCTGGGAAGATGGACGTATAGGCACTTTCCGGGGTACGCGTACAGGAAAACATACCTATGGGGGTACTGCTTTTGGTGAAAAAGGTGATTCGGTATTGGGGCCTTTTGGTGGTTACAACCGATTACTGGATGAAATCATTAAATTTTTCCAAACCGGCCTCGTGCCTGTCAAACCCGGGGACACCTTGGAAATATGCGCCTTCATGGAGGCGGCAGATGAAAGCAAACGCAGGAAAGGAGCTTCTGTAAACCTGGATAAAATCTGGGAGCGGGGAAGAAAATCTGCGCAGAAAAAATTGAAAGAAATAATTTAAAGTGATCGCATATATGGCAACTATCCTCACTACTAAACAGTTTTTATTAAAATGTAAATTTAAAAAACAACGTTTCATTTGAAGATAGCCTGTATTTTTTTAAAAAGAAAATTGCATAGAAAGTTGATAGGATGCAGCGGTTTATAAAAATAAAATGTCTTGTTCAATGAAGACATTACACTCATGATGATGAACTTCACACTAATTAATTATCAAGATGGGCCATCAACCGGTGTAAAATACTAATTGTAATACTTGTAAAAGTTACTGCCAGCTTGTTGCACGTTTAGAAATTTTTATCAGTCTAAATGAATAAAATAATTCCTAAACTAAACTATAAAGCATTTTTATTTAATTCACTAATCAATCTCAACACGTTTATGACTAGAAAATTCTTTCACAAAATTAAGTTTTTGCTGACTGTAATGGGATGCTTCCTTCTTATCTCATTTGTAAATGAGACACAAGCACAAACCGTAAACGGCACAGTGATTTCGGCTGGTGATAACCAGCCATTAAATGGGGTTACCGTCCAACTGGCAGGAAGTGCACATGCGACCACTACTGACCCTTCCGGAAACTACAGGTTAACGGCAGTGCCAACAGGTGGCTCACTTACCTTTTCTTTTGTTGGCTTCAAAACTCAAACAGTAGCGGTTAGCGGACGTACCAGGATAAACATCAGTTTGCAGGTAGAAGCGGCTTCCCTTGACCAGGTTGTGGTAATTGGATATGGATCAGTTAAAAAAACTGATCTGACAGGATCTGTCGGCTATGTAAATGTAAAAGATTTAGCTAAAGCGCCTGTTGCGTCTTTCGCTGATGCGCTTTCAGGCCGGGTAGCAGGGGTACAGGTTAACAGCAGTGATGGGCAACCCGGTGGAGGTATCAATATTATGATCAGGGGAGCGGGTTCTTTAACTCAAAGCACTACTCCTTTATATGTGGTTGATGGGTTTCCGATTGAAAATCTTGACCCTAACACTTTAAATCCTGACGATATAGAATCTATAAGTATCCTTAAAGATGCGTCATCTACGGCCATCTATGGTTCAAGAGGTGCTAATGGAGTGGTATTGATTCAAACAAAAAGGGGTAAACCGGGAAGAGCTGTCGTTACTTTAAACGGATCATTAGGTTACCAGATTCCTCCCAAACAAATACCGATGATGAGCCCTTATGAATTTGTAAAATATCAGCAAGAATTGAATCCTATAACGTTCAATACTCCTGCTTACACTGCTGGTGGTAAAACATTGGACGATTGGAAGA
>JBDTIC010000010.1:0-5533 GCA_039936595.1 Ginsengibacter sp.
CAGCAATGAGCAATGAGCAATGAACTTTGAATAATCAGCAATGAGCTTTGAGTAATCAGCAATGAGCAATGAGCAATGAGCAATAAGCAATGAGCAATGAGCAATGAGCAATGAGCAATGAGCAATAAGCAATAAGCAAAAACGTAGCCGTACGAAGGTCAGACGGCGGGTTCGGGTTTCAAATTTAAAAGATTGAGTATTTAATATTCAACACAATTATTTACAAATGAACCGAACATGATGGTAATAAATCACACGGGGGTATTAAAAAACAAGATACCATCATGTGAGCTCCATCTGTCCTTTAAAAACAAATAGATATTTTCAGATGAAAAAATTTTTCTTACTACCTGTTCTTTTTGTAATGTTGATACTGGTTTGTCAGGCACAAAATAATACCTCAGTTAATTTGCCCGACTCTATTTTTTCAGGTAAACAAGGCCGGTTTCATGCACAAGGTATTGCGGTTGATCAGGTGAATGGATTCATTTATTATTCATTCACGGATAAGTTGATTAAGACGGATTTGTTGGGCCATTTGATTGGCAGTGTAATCGGCCTTGTTGGTCACTTGGGCGATTTGACTTTCGATCCTGAAACAGGTAAAATATACGCATCGCTGGAATTTAAAAATGATGCCATTGGTGAAGGGATCAGAAAAAAGCTTGGTTTAGCAAATAGTAATCAAACAGCTTTCTACATTGCCATATTTGATGGAGCGCGAATTGTAAAACCTGGTATGAATGCTGGTGAAGGTGATGTATTGCGAACCGTTTATCTTAAGGAAGTTGTAAAGGATTATGAAGCTGAATGGAAAGATGGAGATAAAGTGGTAAAACATAGGTTTGGTTGTTCTGGTATTGATGGAGTCACACTCGGCCCTTCGTTTGGAGACACAAAAAGTTCTAAGAAATACTTGTATGTAGCGTATGGAATTTATGGGGATACTGTTAGAAATGATAATGATAACCAGGTACTATTAAAATATACTATTTCCAACTGGGCCAGAATTGGACGGAAATTGTCTCAGGACAATCCTCACCATTCCGGGCCTGAAAAACCATTAGCAAAGTATTTTGTCAAAACAGGAAATACCCGTTACGGTATTCAAAATTTAGAGTATGACAGTTATACCGGAAACTTTTTTGCCGCAGTATATTCCGGGACTAAGCCACAATTTCCTAATTATAGTTTGTTTGTAATTGACGGACACAAAAAGCCTGTTGAAGCTAACGTTATCTCAAATAATAAAAAAATAAAAGTGCAGACTTTGTCATTATTACAGGCTGGGTTAAAAGATGCTAAAACGGGAATCAGGGGATGGTATTTTAAATGGGGATCTACAGGCTTGTTTCCGTTAGGTAATGGTTTATTCTACATTTCGCATAATAAAGAAACAAAGGATGGTCAGCAGGAAACTACTCTTTACAAATATAAATGGATGGGCAATGATAAGGAAGCGTTTGTTTTAGTAAAATAGGAGTAGGCAATATGCAAAAAGCAATGAGCAACTGGCAATGAGCAACTGGCAATGAGCAACTGGCAAGCCGTCGATACCGAAGGTCAGACGGCGGATGTTGAAACAAAAAGCAAAAGATGAAAAACAAAGGGTAAACTACAATTCCTAATTCTTAATTTTTAATTCTTAATTGATCAATGAAAGAAGCATACCTCATCATAGATATCGGCACCGGCAATGTCCGCGTTGCAGTGGCTAATGTAAAAGGAGAAGTAATCAGTGTGGAGCGCGATAATGTTCATTATAAGAAAGATGAGCTCTATGCGAATGCACTCAGTTTTAACCCCGACGAATTGTGGGAGCAAATAATTGCTTTAACCAAAAAAGTATTGCATAACCATCCTGATCTGGATATGACAGCCATCACTGCTTCCAGCCAGAGAGAAGGTGTTGTTTTATTGGGGCCTGAAGGTGAGTCTCTGATAGGCTTGCCCAATCACGATCACAGGGGACGTGAATGGGAGAATGCCATATCAGATTCAGATAAGACATACGTGTATCAACTGGCAGGGAGATATCCATCCTCTCTTTTTTCTGCGATGAAACTTATTGGTCTGAAAAATAAACATCCTGAATTATATGAAAGGGTAACTACTATGGTCAGCATTAGTGATTGGGCGCAATATAAATTAACAGGTATTAAGGGATATGAACCTTCTCAGGCATCGGAGACGCTGCTCTACGATGTTGAGAAAAAATCCTGGTCCAAGGGATTATGTACCATCTTTGGCATTAGTGAAAATATCTTACCGGATCTTCGTCTTTCAGGAACAGTATTGGGAAAGATTTTGCCGGAATATGCTGACAGTCTAAATATATCCCCAGAAGTAATTGTAATCGTAGGCGGGGCCGACACCCAACTTGCTATAAAAAGTACACAGCCATCTGTTGATGATATTGTAATTGTATCCGGTACCACTACACCTGTAGTCAAAATTATTAATGAATATAAGGTTGATCAACACCAGCGTACCTGGACTAACAGGCACATAGAACGTGATACATTTATCCTGGAAACCAATGCGGGTGTTACTGGACTCAATTATCAGCGGTTAAAGGAAGTATTTTATCCAAATGAAGGGTATGAAGTAATTGAAAAAGAATTGAGTGAGTTAAGCGGCAAGCCCCAGTGTGTAGCCTCATTAGGTTCTTTAATTGCAGATGAAAAATCGCCTCTTACCAAAGGCGGATTTATTTTTGATGCGCCTGTTTCCGATCAATTGACACGCGCCTGTTTTGTATGGGCTGCACTTTGGGACATTGCCTGTTGCATCAAAGAAAATTTTGATAGCCTGTGTGATGTTACACCTTATCACCAGGATTATGTATGGGCTTGTGGCGGAGGATTGCAAAGTGGTATTTTACGGCAGTTTATTGCCAGCCTCACTAATAAAAAAATACAGCTTCGCGAAGGATACAAACAGGCTTCAGTGTCCGGCGGTGCACTTATTTGCAATGAACTGCTTGTAAAGAATGAACACGTCGATACCGAGATTACGATCACCTTCCCTAAAGACCTGGAATATTATAATTCGCTTTATAAAGAATGGAAGAAAGTGCGGTCGGGATTTAAGCAAATATTTTAAAGTATGAAAGCTCCTTATTTTTTAGGTATAGATATTGGTACACAAGGTGCGCGTGTGGTATTAATAGATGTGGAAGGAAATATTGCTGGTAGCAGCGAAGAAACCTTTCCTCTCAATAATCAATCGAGAGAAGAACAATCTCCGGAAGGCTGGTGGGAGGCTTGTTTGCGTTCTTTAAAAGTGTTATTTGGAGAAGCGAAAGCAACCGTTGATTTGGAAAAAATTATAGCGGTATCTGTGACTTCCACCTCCGGAACAGTCATTCCGCTTGATAAAGGTCACAATCCACTGCATAATGCCATTATGTATAGCGACAAGCGTTCTGCTGATGCGGGCTTACTTTGCCAGGAAATGGCTTTACGTTATCATCCCGACGGATACACGGGATTCAACGCTTCCAGCGGCTTATCTAAAATGGTATGGTTTGCAAAAACCTATCCCGATAAAACAAAGAAGATTGCAAAATGGATTCATGCTGCGGATTATATTATTGGCAAACTGAGTGGCTGTTGGGCAATTACTGATTATACCAATGCCTTAAAATCCGGTTATGATCTTTGTAAGGAAGAGTGGCCTGCTTACCTGTTCGAACATCTTTCTTTGAAAAAGGAATGGCTGCCGGAAGTAGTACCTTCAGGTACGCCCGTCGGAACTATTTCATCTTCATTGGCTGAGGAGTTTGGTTTGTCAAAAAACATGCAGGTAGTAGCCGGAATGACTGATGGATGTGCATCGCAAGTGGCTTCAGGAGCAGTAAATCCAGGAGAATGGAATACTACGATTGGTACTACGTTAGTGGTAAAAGGAGTAACGACTAAAGAGATCAAAGATCCTGAAGGCCGCTTGTACAACCACCGTCATCCCGAAGGTTTCTGGATGCCGGGCGGAGCCAGCAATACCGGCGCTGATTGGGTCACCAAACAATTCAGTGATCATTTGCCGGAATTAGAAAAGCAATCCTTAGAGCTTATACCTACAGGATTGATGGCTTATCCTCTTCAGCAGGAAGGGGAACGGTTTCCTTTTATCGCGCCGCAGGCGCGGGGTTTTTTACCGGAAGGCTTAAAACCTGCGCAGGTTTTTGCTGCTAATATGGAAGGGGTTGCTTATATAGAACGGTATGCTTTTGAGATGATCGAAAATTTGTCGGGTGAGAAAGTAAACGCTGTTTTTACGGCGGGTGGTGGCAGTAAAAATAATACCTGGCTCACCATAAGAAGTAATGTATTGAACCTCCCGATTTATAAAATGAAATATGTAACGGGTGCAGTCGGCGCTGCTATATTGGCCGCTTCAAAGACTTATTTTAAATCAATCACTGAGGCTGCAAGCGCATTAACCCGCATTGAAAAGGAAGTAGAACCTACCAAAGATTTGGCAGCAAAATATGAGGAAGACTACAAAGAATTTGTGAGAATATTAAAAGGAAAAGGATTTATATAAAAAGAAGAACACAATGCTTAATGTTTATTTACTCCGGCACGGAGAAACACAATATAATGCAGACGGCAACCGCTATTGCGGACGAACAGATATTCCTTTAACGAATAAGGGAATCTCCCAGGCAGAGTTGGTACACGATCAAGTAAAAAATATTGATTTCGATGCGATTTATTCTTCGCCTTTACAAAGAGCTTTGCGTACCGCACAGATAGCAAGTGGAAAGCATGAGATTATAACTGACGACCGATTAATTGAGTTTAGCTTTGGACAATGGGAAGGAAAAACAAAAGAAGAATTTATCCCCGAAGATCCTGCATTGTGGGATAGATGGTGCAATGATCCGGGAACCACGAACGCCGGTGTCACCGGAGAGACGGCCAATGAAGTAGTGGCACGCGTCAATTATTTTTTTGAATTTGCTTTAGGAAAATTTCCATCAGGCAATATACTTGTGGTAGGTCATAATGGAATTAACCGGTTTTATTTGGCATCAAAATTAGGCATGCCATTAAAAAACTACCGCAGGCTGGTACAACAAAACTCTTCCATTACTATGTTTAGCCTTGAACCACTAAATGGAGAGCTGAGTTTGCAATTGTTGAATAGTAAATTGTAGGTGGAGGAAGGTTTTCGGATCTTGACTATCTTGATTATCATTAAAAATGTTGTATGGCTACACTAAAAAGAAATATGTCCCTTATTCACCCGGATGAACTTCTCAAATCTTAATTGATAGAATTTAATGGACTGACCATTACAGAAGTAGCAGGAATGCTAAAAATATCGCGGCAGGCTTTATCTAATATCATTAATCAGAAGGCAGATGTAAGCCCAGAAATGGCATTGCGCATCGCCACCGTATTTGGTGGCACTCCTGATCTTTGGTTAAGGTTACAAACGAAGTATGATCTTGAGAAAGTGCTAAGAAAATAAGCGGATTCAACCTGATTCCTTATCGGGGAAGCGCTTGAGTTGGAAAACAGGG
>JBDTIC010000011.1:0-11630 GCA_039936595.1 Ginsengibacter sp.
TGGTACTACCACTGATGCAGAAGGAAATTTTACTATGCAAATAGATAGAGGAGCTACTCTTGTTTTTTCTTTTGTTGGTTATGAAGAAAAAAAAGTGAAAGTAAATAATGAAAGAAGTGTCAGCTATGTCCAATTGATTTCCACAGCCTCTACATTGGGTGAAGTGGTAGTAGTTGGGTTTGGAACCAAGAAGAAAGTCAACCTGACAGGTGCTGTCGGCACCGTAACCAGTAAAGAACTGGAAAAAAGAACTGTTACAAAATCGTCTCTTGCCTTGCAAGGTCAAATGAGTGGAATTTCAGTAAGACAAGGATCTGGAAATCCGGGAAGCAATCAGGCGTCTCTTCTTATTAGAGGTCAGGGAACATTTAGTGGTGCGGGGACCAGCCCACTTGTCCTTGTAGATGGGATAGAATCTTCCCTGGATAATGTTGACCCCGCGGATATCGCGAGTATTTCTGTTTTAAAAGATGCCGCATCTGCGTCAATTTTTGGTTCGAAGGCTGCAAACGGCGTTATTTTAGTAGAGACAAAAACAGGAGTTGCTGGAAAAGTAGTAGTCAATTACAGTAGTTATGTTGGAAAAAATAAGCCAACCTTCATCCCGGAAATGATCAATTCATGGGAATATGCCGATGTTATTAATTCGATCAATCCAGGTACTTACTCTGATGCGGATATTCAAAAATTTAAATCAGGAACAGATCCAAAGTTTCCCAATTTTGACCATATCAAGTATTTGTTTGATTCTGGAAATGGTATAGAAACAAAGCAAAATGTCTCTGCGAGTGGAGGCACAGCATCAACCCGGTATCTATTTTCTTTTGGATATTTTAATAATCAGGCAATCATTAAAAAAAACAGTTCCGACCGGTTTGATCTTAGGTTAAACCTGGATAGTAGAATAAGCGACAAACTGCGGTTCAATGTCAAATTAGCCGGAGTAACCGATAAAAGCACAGAACCTTCATATGGCTATGGTGCCGGCGTATCAAATATAGTCCTTGGTGCGATGAGGAATGCGAATTCTATACCAGGGCCTACAGCGGATGGTTTCTGGGGAAGAAATGAAACATTACATCCCGAGGCTGATTTAAACAGCAAATCCTTTTTGAATAATCAAAATTATAATTTTTATAGTAATGCCCAATTGATTTGGGATATTACAAAAGACTTAAAAATCACCGGTCAGACTGGCTATACGTTGGGTAGCGCGAGAAGCCTGTATTTTGCAGCCAGTTACCCTATTACACCATCTTATGCTATCAATGTGAATAGCCTGACTGATTCGTGGTCTCAGGGTAACACGCTGACTTTACGCACCCTCGTCGATTATGATAAGACAATTAAGGATCATTCTTTCCACCTGCTGGGAGGCCTTGAACGTCTGTCCAATGATGCTAAAAATATCGGCGCTTACAGAGATGCTTTTCCGAATAATGAAATTTACGTGATTGATGCAGGAGCAACGGCAAAGGGAAGACAAAATGGAAGCGCATCTAAAAATACATTAGCTTCTTATTTCGGAAGGTTTAGTTATAATTTTCAAGAGAAATATTTATTTGAGGCCAATGTTCGATATGATGGTTCTTCACGTTTTCCTGCAAATAGCAGGTGGGGAACATTTCCCTCTTTTTCTGCAGGATGGAGAGTATCGCAAGAGCCATTTTTTCAGAATGCTTTACCGTGGATCAATGAGTTAAAGATTCGTGGATCATGGGGTACATTGGGTAATCAATCTATTGGAAACTATCCCTACCAAGACCTTTTGGCTCTCGGGCAAAATTATCCTTTTGGAAATCAATTGTCTGCTGGTGCTGCAATCAACACCTTGCCTAATAAAAATATCACGTGGGAATCGACAGCAATCACTGATGTGGGAATCGATGTTTCGTTGTTAGGCAACAAATTAAATTTGTCAGTTGATTATTATGACAAAATCACGTCTGATATTCTTTATAGTATTTCCGTTTCAAGTATTTTAGGTGCTACTCCGTCATTAACAAATGCCGGTAAGGTTGGAAATAAAGGATGGGATTTTAATGCCTCATACCAGAATACAACCGGAAAATTTACTTATGGCGCTTCTGCTATATTTTCATTGGTTCATAATAAAGTTCTTGCATTAACAAGTGTAACAAAAGATATCGCCAGAGGATTATTTGTCGGGTACCCAATCGGTAGCGCCTATGGTTATGTTAGTGACGGTGTTTTTGCAAATGATCAGGCAGTTGCTGCTTACGCAACTCAACCATTTTCAAATCTTGCTACCGGCGGCGGAATAAAATTTTTGGATTTAAGCGGCGCTGATGGTAAACCTGACGGGAAGGTAACACCTGCTTATGACAGGAAGGTAATTGGAAACCCACTTCCTATTTCTACATATGCAATGACTCTAAATGGTGGATATAAAAATTTCGATTTATACGTAATGATGCAGGGCGAAGGTGGCAGAAAGTCACCAGTAATTTTAGGACAGTTTTTCTACCCTCTAGAGAACAATGGCAATGTACAAAGGACCATGTATGAAAACTCATGGACCGTTGCAAATCCTAATCCCAAAGCTGAATACCCTAAAATATTTCCAACAGCGTCTGGATTTTATAACGCAAATCCTGTTAGTTTCTGGTATAGGAATGCTACTTTTTTGAGAATAAAAAGTGTTCAAATAGGATATAATTTGCCTGAAGATATCTTAAAAAAATCCTTTTTGAGCAGGGTTCGTATTTATGTTAGCGGTGAAAACTTAACCACCTTCACCAATTACTATAAAGGATGGGATCCTGAAATGACTACTGCTGGTTCGTTTTACCCATTATTAAGAGTATTCGCTGCAGGAATAGACATTAAATTTTAATTTACTATTAATAAAAAATATTATTATGAAGCCTTTCAAAAAAAATAATTACGTCCCCTTTGCTTTATTACTTTTAGTTATAGGGCACATAGGATGTACTAAAAAATTATTGGACCAACAGCCTCTCGCACAATTATCCGAAGCTACTTTTTGGCATTCTCAATCAGACGCCTTGTTAGCATTAACAGGTATCTATCAAGGTAGTGATGTCGGTGACGCCAGTTACACTAATGATGATCTGATTTTGGGTAGTGATACTGATGACTCTGGATATAAAAACGGGGGAATAGGTGTAATTTATAGTGGATATTTGTTACCCAGTGATGGCCAGGTCGTAGGCCCTATCTGGACAAGAGCTTACAAGACTATTTTCAGAGCTAATTATTTTTTGCAAAATATTGACAAGGTGACTATGGATGCTACCTTGAAAGCTCAATATATAGCTGAAGTGAAGTTTTTAAGAGCCTATGAATATTTTTATATGTCAGTGCTTTACGGTGGGGTGCCGTTGGTCACTAAAACGTTAACTATTCCTGAGGCAAATAGTCAGACTCGTAACTCTTTACAAGAGGTGCAGGATTTTGCCATTAGCGAATGCACTGCGGCTGCAGCAGATCTTCCCGCATTAAGGCCCGATGGTGAAAAAGGGAGGATTTTAAAAGGTGCTGCGCTGGGAATCAAAGGAAGATTGTTGATGATTCAGAAAAAATGGCCTGAAGCGGCAGCTACTTATAAAGCGATCATAGATTTGAATTCGTATATAATTGATCCCCGTTACAAAGAAATCTTTGAAGAAGTGGGCGAGAACAGTAAGGAGAATCTTTTAGTGGTCAATTGTGTCGCAGGACTTTATGGAAACACCCATAACCAGAGAAATTATCATCCGGATTTTTACGGGGGATATCAGGAGGACAATATATTTCAAAATTTAGTGGATGCCTACCAGATGACAGACGGTTTGTCAATTAGCCAATCGCCGCTTTATGATCCTAAAAATCCATTTAAGAATCGCGATCCACGGCTCTATGCCACTATATTTTTACCTGGATACACGGTATTCAGAGGTCAATTATTTCCTGCAGATCCTGTTGCAACAAAAATATCTTCTTTAAAGGGCGCAACCGGATATGGCTGGAAGAAATTTGTAACAGAAAACTTTACTGGAGATAATGGATCATCAGGTGACGATATCATTCTGATGCGTTATGCCGAGGTGCTTCTCAGTTATTTGGAATCTAAACTGGAAAGTGGAGACGCTATTACCCAGGACTTGTTGGATCAAACCATTAATAAGGTAAGAAGTAGAGCAGCCGTCAATATGCCTCCGGTTACTGAAACTAATGCAGCTAAACTGAGAGAAATCCTTCGCAATGAAGTTAGAGTTGAATTTGCTACTGAACGGTTGATCCGATATATGACCATCCGCAGATGGGGAATTTATCAGCAAGTCATTAACAAGGTATTCTATGGTATGAAACTTACTGATGATCCTGCCAATTATACCACTTACAACGTTGCAAAATCGGGACCTTACGCTGGTCATCTTATTGTTATTGATAAAACCGGCACCATCAAACCGGGATGGGATCTGATTCCTATTCCACTACCGGAAATAGATCTTAATTCTGCATTGACGCAAAATCCGGATTATTAAATCACATTATTTCATTTAGAAATCATCGGAATAAAATGTATTTGTATGTGTTAATTTCTATAGATGGAGGACAATCACCGCCTAAGTATAAACTATATTCATTAAAAATGAATTAGTATAAAATATTAATTGACGATTTACTTTTTAAATCTATAAAATCTTACATTATGAAAAATGGGTTACTGGTTATCTTTTTTTTGGGAATGGGGATCAAAGGCTTTAGTCAGGCAGCAACAAAGCAGGTTGACTTGGGGAATAAAGCTTCAATGGAGTTAGTTTATATACCTCCTGGTCAATTCAAAATGGGGAGTACACCTGCCGAAAAAATATGGGCAACAGGGTGGGAAGGGGGAGCGCAGCCGGGAGATGGGCTTCCTGGTACAGGTGAACGTGAATCGTATGAAGGTGAGTTGCGTTTAGTGAACGTGAAAGATGGTTTTTGGATAGGGCGAACCGAAGTTACTGTGGGACAGTTCAAACGTTTCATAGAAGAAACCGGCTACGTGACCGATGCTGAAAAAACAGGAGGGGAAACGCAGGTGTTTAACCCCGACTGGGAAATAAAAGGCACATGGCCTCCATATCCCTGGGTTTCATTGAAGGGCAAGAGTTGGCGCGACCCAAATTTTGGTTTTCCATCACGTGACTCTTATCCGGTGGTTTGTGTAAGCTATAATGATGACAATGCCTATTGTGAATGGTTAACTAAAAAGGAGAAAGCCGCAGGTCGGCTTCCTAAAGGTCTGGTGTATCGTTTACCAACTGAAGCAGAGTGGGAATATGCCTGTCGTGGTGGCAAGGAAGGGTATTTTTGGTGGGGCAATGATTTAAGTGAGGGGGAAGGGCGTTTAAATATTTCCGGGATCGATTTTCTACCTGGTAGAAATAAAACCTGGCCATACAATAAAGTGCCTTGGAGTGATGGGTTTGCTTTTGTGTCACCTGTAGATTTTTACGGAGACAAGGGACGAAATGGCTTTGGGCTTGCAGATATGTTAGGAAATGTGTGGGAATTTGTATTGGACGATTTTGATCCTAAGGGTGGTCATGAAAAAGCCTGGTTCGGTAAGGACGGAAAAGTGGTTCATAATGTATGTAAAGGCGGCAATTATTACGATGTGGCGGGCGATGCACGTTGTGCAGTTCGGCTGGGTATAAAAAACAACAGCTATTCCGATTCTCGTGATGGGTTTCGTGTTTGCCTGGGTGTGCCAGTGGAACGGAATTAATTAATTATATACCAGGGAATGGGATACAATTTTTTTAGTTGGACATTCTGGGTATTTAAATGATAATAAATGATAAAGCGAAGAGATTTTGTAAAGCAATTGGCCATCACTGGTATGGGAACCACATTAGTAGGCGATCCGGTCAGTCAATGGATGCTAAAGTCATCTGGGAATCAAAAGGAGATAAAACTAGGAGTTATAGGTCTCGCTGTTCATAGTGCTGCATTCTCAACTTTCTTAAATGATAAAGATAAATTGCCTGACCTGGCCGGATGCCACATTGAGGCACTATACCATCCGCCCGGCAATCCTGACGTCGAATTCACTCCTAAACAGTTAGCAGAATTTAAGAGTACCGTAGAAATAGCAGGTGTTAAAATAGTTTCATCCGTTGACGAATTATTGAGTATGGTGGACGGAGTCCTCATAGAGACCAACGATGGCCGGCCACACATGGAACAGATCTTACCGGTACTAAAAGCGCGTAAGCCGGTATTCCTGGATAAACCTGTAGCAGAAGACCTGAGTGGAGTCATTAAGATTTATAGGGCAGCAGCAGAATATAATGTTCCTATTTTTTCATCGTCCTCTTTGAGATATGGATCACGTCCCCAGGGTATAAATAAATCTAAGAAAAATCAGGTGCTGGGTGCAAACACCTATAGTCCTGCATCCCTGGAACCTGGTCATACGGATTTGTATTGGTATGGTATCCACGGAGTTGAAATGCTTTACACCGTGATGGGAATAGGGTGCCAGGAGGTCTGGCAAATAGGGCGTTCGAAAGCAGGTGATGTGGTGGGTGGAGTATGGGAGAATGACCGGGTTGGTATTTTCAGGGGAATTCGGGAAGGAAAAAGAGATTATGGGGGGACCGTATTTATGAATGACGAGATCGTAGAATTGGGCACTTTTGAAGGTTACCGTCCGCTGGTAGTTAAGATTGTTGAATTTTTTACTACCGGCCAATCTCCTGTATCCAAGGATGAAACATTAGAGATTTATGCTTTTATGACAGCTGCAAATATCAGTAAATTAAAAGGTGGTAAACGAGTGAGTGTTACTGAACTGAAGAAAGAATTTGGAATTATTTCATGAATTAGATAATTTTTTAAACTTTTAAAAATCGAGTAAATTATGAGTAAACTTAATGTAGGAATAATTGGATATAGCTGGGTAGCTACAGCCCATATTGCGGCTATTAATGCAGGTAAATCAGCGCAGGTTACATCAATCTATTCCTCAAGAAAACATGATGACAAAGCACTTAGTAACCAGTATGGGACAGATATTACTACCTACACTGATTTAAATGAAATGCTTGCAGATAAAAATATCGATGTAGTTTCCGTTTGCAGTTATAACAATCAACATAAGGACCAGGTCGTTGCTGCTGCAAAAGCAGGAAAACATATTATCCTGGAAAAGCCCATGGCGTTGTCCTGGGCAGATTGCAAAGAGATTGAAGAAGCAGTTAAAGAAGCGGGAGTTGGGTTTTGCATGTGTTTTGAATGTCGTTGGTCCAATCAGCTTTTATCTGCAAAAGAGATTGTAGATAAGGGGTTAATTGGTGAAGTTTACTACGGCGAAGTGGACTATCTGCATGGATTAGGACCCTGGTACAGGCAGTATGAATGGAATGCCAAAAAAGATGGCGGAGGTAGCGCATTATTGACTGCCGGCTGTCATGCATTGGATGCTCTTCTGCTATTTATGGGAAGTGATGTTGAAGAAGTGACAAGCTATGCTACGAAAAGTAAAAGTGAAATATTTGACATTTACGAATATAACACCACAAGTGTAAACATATTAAAATTCAAGAGTGGCAAGGTAGGCAAGTGTTCGGCAGTTGTAGACTGCTTACAGCCTTATTATTTCCATACTCATCTATTTGGAAGTGAAGGAAGTATTCTTGACAATAAGCTTCATTCGGAAAAATTGAAATCAGATAAAACTAGATGGAGTGAAATGTCGATGAAAATGCTGGATTCCGGTGATGTAGCAGATCATCCGTATCAATTGCAATTTGAGACTTTTTTCCAGGCCATCCAAAATGGCACGGAAATGCCGCTGACCGGATTGAAAGAGGCAATGAAAACCCATGAAATTATCTTTGCGGCTGATAGATCTGCGGAGACTGGTAAAAGCGTAAAACTATAAGTGATGACTAAAAGAGCAATGGCCATTGCTGCTCATCCGGATGACATTGAGTTTATGATGGCTGGTACGTTGATCCTGTTGAAACAAGCGGGTTATGAAATCCATTATATGACTCTTTCTGACGGAAATTGCGGGAGTATGACATTGGATTCTGAAACCACGGCAAAAGTTCGAATTCAGGAATCCAAAGATTCTGCACAGATATTGGGAGCCGAATATCATTTACCTATCTGTAACGATTTTGAAATATTTTACGATAAGGAAACACTACAGAAATTGACCGCTGTTATTCGTAGTGTTCAACCGGAGATCATCTTGACACATCCTCCTGTCGATTACATGGAAGATCATATGAATACCTGTCGGTTAACGGTGACGGCAGCGTTTGTTCGTGGAATTCCGAACTATAAGGCAGGTAATTCAATGCCGACCAATGTAGATTGTACCATTTATCATGCTTTGCCTCATGGTTTAAAAGATCCGCTTAGAAGGAATGTGGTACCTGGTATTTTTGTGGATGTATCATCTGTGTATGATACCAAACTGAAGGCACTATCTGCTCATAAAAGTCAACATGAGTGGTTAGACAGTAGTCAGAAAATGAATTCATACCTAAAGTTTTTAGATGATATCGCACAGAAAGTCGGCAAAATGTCCGGTAATTTTAAATACGCTGAAGGATGGAGACGACATCTGCACTATGGATTTGGTAGTGAGGATGCTGATCCCTTGAAGGATTTGGATGGAAATTATTTATTGAATAATGCATATGAGGATTCACTTACAAGGTGAAGCCTTAAATTAATTAAATTATTAAATACATCAAAAAAAAGTATTATGAGAAAAACAAGTTCAATTGCTCCCGGCTGGTGGGATTATACTACCCTGGAAATGGGAGATGATGTAATGAATGAAATTGCTGCACTAACACCGGAAGCCATGATCAATCTTTCGCGCCCCGGATTTGAAGTTAAATTTTATGACACAGTAGAAGAGTTTTACCTGGCCGAAGCCTTGGAATATGTTCATGTGTGGAAATTGGCCACGGAAGATAATCCCGTAGGTATATGTGGGCCTATCGGGCCTACTGAGCAGTTACCTCTGGTAGCGCGGATAGTCAATGAAATGGGTATCAACCTAAAGTATGCTCATTTCTGGAGTATGGATGAGTGGATCATTGATGGCAAGGAAGCGTCAGTAAACCATCCGTTGTCATTTCAAAAGACATTCAGAGATCTATGTATGAATAGAATCCACAAGGATCTCGCCATGCCCGAAGAAAACATGCATTTCCCTAAAGCAGATACTACAGAATTCAAGGAAAGCTGGAAGAAAGCCAAATGCCTTATAATGCAAGGCGGACAAGGCGATGTAAAACACTGGGCATTCAATGAACCACCACAACGAACCGGAAAGTACAAAGATGAACCCCAGTCTGTGGAGGAGTATAAAAAGATGGAAACCCGCATATTGGATTTGCATCCAATAACCATTTATCAGAATTCAAGAATGCACATCGGTGGGAATGTGTCAATGATTCCAACACAGGCTGTAACTGTTGGTCCAAAGGAAACCTGGGAAACAGAAAAGATTTCAATATGGCATGCGGGGGCACATGACAATTCCTTCGGCCAACGATTGACTACCTATATGATCTCAAATAATATTCCGGACGCAACCGTGCCGATGTCGGTGTTAGCTGATCATCCTAATGTTCAGTTTAATTTTTTACGTTCAGGACTGGGCAGTTGTTCTGTTGAAATGCATTAAAATTTATGAATTATAAACTGAATATAATGAAGAACACTTCTTGGAAAATAATCTGTGTCCAGTTTCTTTTGATTTTGCCTGTACTTTTAATTTTTAGTTGTTCCGGAAACAAGGGTAAGTCTTTTCAATTAAAGAAAGGCGATCGTATTGCCATCATTGGTAATGCTCTGGCAGAAAGAATGCAACACGATGGCTGGCTTGAAAGTTATATTCAGATGGGACATCCGGGAGACAGCCTGGTGTTCAGAAACCTGGGTTATTCCGGCGATCAGATCAATTATCGTCCAAGAGCCCACGTGGGGTTTGGTGACAGTCATGCTCACTTGACTGAAATGAAGGCCAATGTCATTTTTGCTTTTTTCGGTTATAATGAATCTTACGATAACAAACCGGAGGAGTTTAAAAAAATGGTGTCTGAATGGATCGACTATTCACTGGATCAAAAATATGATTCTGTTAATACTCCCCGTCTTGTACTTTTTTCACCCATAGCGCATGAAAATCTTAAAAAAGCTTATTTGCCGGATGGGAGTGAGAACAACCAGCGTTTAGCAACCTATACAAAGGCAATGTCGGAAGCTGCTTCAGAAAAAGGTGTTCAATTTGTGGATTTGTTTGCAGCTACGAAAAAAATGTATGAAGAGAATGACAAACCATTGACAATTAATGGGATACACCTCAATGAATTGGGAAATAAACTGGTTGCCGGATTTATAACAGAATCGCTTTTTGGGGGTCATCAGGTCGCTGATAATAAAGCATTAGATTCTCTCCGAAGTATGGTTCAGGAGAAGAATGATTTTTGGTTTCAAAAATATCGGGCTACCAGTGGTAACGATGTTTGGGGAATCCGCTCAGCTCAGGATGGTAATTATGCAACGCTTCAACGGGAATTGCAAATGTTGGATGTTTTGACACGAAACCGCGATAAGTTGATTTGGGCGCGGGCTGATGGCAATGAGTCGACTGGAAGTCGAAATGAAATCGATGATAGTAATGTTCCGGAACCCTTGATAGTGGGTACTCATATCACGCGATATGTAAAATCTATGGATGGGGAAGAAGCGATAACACATATGACCTACCCCAATGACCTTCAGGTTAATTTGTTCGCCGGAGAAAAGGAATTCCCGGAAATCGTAAATCCGGTAGCTATGCAGGTGGATACCAAAGGACGAATATGGGTAGCATCATGGGGTAATTATCCGAAATGGCAGCCGATGACTCCCATGAATGACCGGCTCGTGTATCTCACTGATGAAGACGGAGATGGTAAAGCCGACAAAGCAACCACTTTTGCCTATGTATCTCATCCAACCGGCTTCGAATTTTGGAATGGTGGAGTGATTGTAGTATCAGCACCTTATATATTGTTTTTAAAAGATACAACAGGTGATGGCAAAGCAGATGTAACAATACGATTATTTGGAGGATTGGGTTCCGATGATACGCACCATACAGCAAATAATCTCATACTTGGACAGGATGGGTATATCTATTATCAAAGAGGTATTTTTATTCTTGAGAATGTAGAGACACCTTGGAGGAAGAGCGATGAATCAGGAACTCCTGGATTATATCGCTTTAATCCCCTTACGTTTGAATATTCATTTGTGGTAGAAAATACTCCAAATTCACATGGTATCAGTTTTGATAAATGGGGCGACCAGTTTATCACTGATGCAACCAGTGGACGGGCTTTCCAGGTGTATTATAAAAGGACGGTCTCATCCACAAAAGACGTCAATGAATTTGCAAAAAGAAAATTATTTGATCAGACCGTACGACCCGTAACAGCTAATCAAATACTTTCAAGCTCTCATTTTCCGGAAAAATACAATGGTAATTTTTTAGTCTATAATGTTATTGGATTTCAGGGTATAAAAAGATATCGACTTGATTATAAGGGAGAAGGTGTAGTAGAAGGAACTGAAGCAGGGGATTTAATATTTACCGGTAA
>JBDTIC010000012.1:0-4915 GCA_039936595.1 Ginsengibacter sp.
CGCTTGCATTTACTCCGGTTGGGTATCCTTGTTTAAATTCCAAATCATTGATGGCCCCAATTTCTACCTGACGGTCTAAATGGTTTTCAATTAACTGCTTTAATTCTTTTGGCGTTAAAAAATCTCCCTTTTCAAATTTGCGGGCTATTTCAGGCGAAGCTTTTGCAAGTGAATCGCGAAGGGCTTGATTTTCATTAATCATCTGGTTAATACGATGCTTATTTTTACCTTTCAAATTTTCAGCAGAAGTAAGTATTAATAAATCTGCCAGGTGACCAATCATAAAAATAGAACCGACGCCTGTAGTTAAGAGAGCGAGATCTATTAATAGCTCAGAAGAATTGTATTTAGAATGTTTGAATTCCAGGCTTGAAATTGTTGATTTGTTATCTGCATCGCTTATCCCCAATTCATCATTCGGGTTTAACCTGAAATTTTCTTTAACAACTTTGATATCCTTTCCTTCTTTAAAGTCAGTTATTTGTTGTTCGGTTAGTTCGATGCCATTAATCCTTTTTGGAGCTTCAATAGCGTCTTTTGCTACAGCAATAAATTCATTGGTTTGGTTATCAATACCTACAAGATGATCTTTTCCATTTGGAAATTGTTTCTCAATGAAGTTGTCTTCTCCCTTCTTTAATTTTTCTATTTCTTCTTTTGTTAGATTGAAAGTGTTTTTGGGTATTTTGTTGATAGGATGAAAACGAATTGCAACGGTGTTGTCGGGTTTTCTTTCCAGTGAAAGCTTTGCATCTAATGAATTTCCTTCCAGACCAGGAAACTTTAATTTATTAAACCGGATAAGAGAGGTTCTGTTACCTGACATTAGTGCTTTGTAAGTACGCGGAGGCATATTTAAAATGTCCTTCTTTTTAAGCCCGATCAATTCTAATTGCTTTTCTGGAATGTCACTGATAGAGAAATGCATATTTTATAATTTTTGAGTAAATTTATTACTTTAAATTATAAAAATGAAATAAACTATTTATTTTCTATTAATCATATTAATATCATCAGGTCGTAATGAAAACTTGATAGGACTTTTTAATTTTCGTTATGTTAAGTAGAGCTAATATTGAGGTAATTTATGATCAAATAAAAAATATTTAATGTTATGAGAAATAAACTTATATTTTTTTTCTACCCTTTATTTATGAACTGTAAAAATAGTGTTACAAGTAAGTGATTTAGGACGCAATCCGGAATTTAGTACAAGATCCCTCGTATTTAGCTGGAGAGATTTTTAAGAAATCAGCCGCTTTCTTAAAAGCGTTGCTTCCCTTTATTTTGATATAAAAAAATCAAAAGGTTAACAGATTATAAAATCATCAACAATTTGATTAATTGATTATGAGAAAAAATTGTGTAGTGAAAGATTTGCTTCCCGTTTTCCGTATATTCACTTAATATTTTTTTCAACAGTTTGATATTATGTAACCGAGCCATCACCCTTCCCAATGGAAGTACCCCGTGTGATTTAAGTTATCGTTGCTAAAACTCATATAAAGAATTGAGCCGTTTTTCAACTACTGATTTTCTTATTGCTTTAATAGCCGCATTACATAACCACCACTGCTGCTAATTTTATAGTAATTAAGTTAGTCTTATTTAAAGTTTTAAACTCTTTTATCAAATGATTTGGATTTTCAGCAACATCGGGAGCATCACTATACAATTCAGCAGCATAATTTCCGGAAGATAAAAAACTCAATGGTAATTGTATGGTTCTTGCTTCGGTATTATTAATGCTGCCTACATACCAATCATTTCCTTTGCGGCGAGCAATGGTAACATATTTGTCAAGTTCGGTATCAGGCACGCAGGTTTCATCCCAAACCGTTGGCACTTCCTTCAAAAATTCAAAGCCAGGTTGCCCTTCATAAGCAGCAGGATAATCGGCGACCATAGACAAATAGCTTTCCAGCACTACACACATAGCCATCATGTGGCAACGCGTACTGACCACTAGCGGCCGGGTATATTGAATTTTATATTGTGATTCGGGAACAGCCCGGAAGCCGCCGAGATGATAATCAGTTGCACCGGCCAGCCCCCGCGTAAAGGGAATGCTAATATCATCATCCGCCGTAATGATATTTCCCCACTTATCATTTTCATAATTCATCGTGCCTTCCCTGGTAAATTCATTCGGATAGGTGCGGCTAAGCCCGGTAGGTTTGTAAGCGCCGTGAAACTGAATAAACAACTTGTGTTCTGCTGCTTTTTTCAAAATTTCCATCTGTATGTTTACCATTTCCTGGTCATCACGATTTAGAAAATCAACCATCATTCCCTTGATGCCCCATCTTTCAATTCGCGTAAATGCTTTTTCGAGATTGGGATATATCGCTTTCCAATTTACCCATACATGAATACCCACTCCTTTTTGTTTTGCATAGTCGCAAACTTGTTTCATGTTCAGCGTAGGAACTGTTTCGGTCACATCAGTATTTGGGCCTACTTCACCGTATCCTGGTGCATCACTTTTATACCAGGCAAAACCGCCATAACCAATTACGGAACTATATTCTATATTATTACGGACGCAAAAATCTATATAATTTACATGTTTCAAAGTTAATACCCGGAGCAAAAGTAGTATCCGGCGTAACATCACCATTCCACCAATGAAATGTGGTTTTTTCGGGTTTGATCCAGGATACATCTTTGATCTTGCAAGGCTGATTAAGACTGGTTAATATGTTTGATTCGATAAGTGCTCCGACTCTGTCACTAATCATCATAACCCGCCAAGGAGAGACATGCGGAAGCGTTGCCTTTACTTTTATTTTATCCTGGCCAGGTAATGGTGATAATTTGCTTCTAATCACTCCTTCGGGTTTCATTAAATACATGCCGGCATAATCTACCAGTTCAGCTTCTGTAATAGCCATATATATATTTTTTGGAAATTCAAATAAGACAGGGAGATCCATTAATGTATCGGACTTTACGTGGCTAAGTGGCATCAGTTCGTGGCGGGCTTCGTGAGATTGTGGTATAATTTGGAAGATATCCTGCAAGAACCTGAGGATCACCTGCTAAATGAAACGTTGCATTTTCTGATGTTAACACATAGGAAGTCCAGTTCTTTTGCTGCGGAATTTCATACCGAAATGCCAAGCCGTCATTGAAAGCCCTGACGATCAAATTAATCAAACGCTTACTACCACCAAGTTCCTGTAATGGAATAGTAACTTCCCGGTATTGATCATGCACATTTTTTGTTTTCCCTACAATTAAACTGTAATTATCTTCTCCATTTCGGAAAATGGCTTTATTTATTTTTAGCCCGCTACCAAAATCTCCGTTTTCGTCAAAAGACAGGCTTAAAGTGGAAGGCTCTATGATTGTTTTGTCTTTGAATGCTACGCTATATACCGGTAAGCTATCTGTAAGTTTAAAAATAAAAACAATACGGCCATCAGGTGAAGTAAGACCGATATTTTCCTGGGCGAAAACAGGAATTGAAATTGCTATCAAAAAAGCGAAAAGTATATTATTAAGATAGTGCATAACGCAATTTTTCAATTTGTAAATTTTAGAAAGTTAGCTGCTTTTTCTATGGTGGCTGTGTTCAACGACTTTCGCAATGCCGACCTTTTATTGGCCCACAATATTGTCATAAAACGGTGTACGATAAAATTCGTAATTTATTTTTTAATTAGAACCAGCCGCTCAATCCGCACCCTTTTATTTTCTTCGCCATCAAAATGTAACGTAATGGTATTTTTAAAATCATCAATGGTGATGTCGCATAAATAGATTTGTTTCCTTTTTTTCGTAGGCGAATAAAAAGAGATCGGTTTGCTTACCAGTGTCTGCCGCTGCCAGATGGTAATAGCTGCACCATCTTCACTCGTCTCTCCATCCGCATATAACCGGTAATTACCCTTGGGAATTTCTGCCAGATCTATTTGCAGGTGTCCGCCTTTTCTTGCAATAAATGCATCACCATCCATTGTAAAAGTACCATCGAAGCTGAACTTCATTAGCTGCAGGTAAACCATCATGGTATCGGAGATATATATTTTGGTGAGTTCGTTAGTTGGCTTTTGTAACTGGCTTACAGGAGCCGCTGCATAATACAAGGCAACTGAAGTATAATCAACCGGAATGTTATTATTCTCCGGCCCATGCTCCATCGTATGCAGAATACTTTTATCAAAAGACATTTTATCTGATATAAATAACCGATAGCCCCCAGTACGGGCAAAGGGCAATGAATAATCCAGTGAACCATGTAATGGCAAACTCATCTTTTTGTCCCAGCGATCAAGGAGTGCATACCATCCCCCATTAAAATAATCTTCGGAGCCGGTACCATGCATGGTCATTCTTCCATCAATATAAGTAACATCATCCCCCTCAAAAAAAAGCGTCATTCCCGGTCTGAGTCCTTGTGCCTGCAGTATGGTACCAACGTAATGGCCCTTCCCTTTTCCATCTAAAAATACATGAGGCTTTTCTAAAGGAGGGTTAATGTCTTTATTCCAATGTGCGTAAAACTTACCCTCGGTTTTCGAATTTCTTTTTTCTAACGAATAATAAATATCCGCTTGGATGCGCAATGGCTCCTCCTTCTTTTGATCAGCCAAAGGACGATAGATCAATTCTATTTTTGCCTTGCTGTCGAACGGCATAGGGAAGTAACAATAGTTGATGTCATTGACCGACCCCAATAACAGGCTTTGCATCGATGGTTTACCAAATGCGTAACCAAAAAAATCAGCGACAGGAGCAAATATGGCCGGAGACTTCTCATCATCCCAGGAAATATGGATGTCTATTTGTTTTTGAAGCCCGCTGAATATTTCTGCCTGCTTCAATTTTATCCCCAAAATTCTGCCACCGTTATTGACCGTGGCAAGTGTAATGGTTTGGCCGGGAGACAACACTTTATCGATATGAATGA
>JBDTIC010000013.1:0-3393 GCA_039936595.1 Ginsengibacter sp.
ATTTTTTAAAGATAAATCTTTTATTTATCGCGATCGTCAATCACATATTTCTCCTGTATTGTCCTCCTACCTGATAAAGGGCATTAGTTATCTGGCCCAGCGAACAATATTTTACAGTTTCCATTAATTCTGTGAATAAATTTCCATTGTTGATTGCGACATCCTGTAAACGTTTCAACATTTCCACACTTTTATGTTTATGCAGTTCCTTAAATGCTTTCACGTTTTTTATTTGCTGATCTTTTTCGTCAGAAGTGCTGCGAATTACTTCTGCAGGTAATATAGTTGGCGAACCTTCTTTACTTAAGAAAGTGTTCACACCTATGATGGGAAATTCACCGCTATTTTTTAAAGACTCATAATACAGGCTTTCTTCCTGGATCTTGTTTCGCTGGTACATTCTCTCCATGGCTCCCATCACGCCACCTCTGTCAGAAATGCGATTGAATTCTTTCATTACCGCTTCTTCAACTAAGTCTGTTAATTCTTCGATTAAAAAACTACCCTGGTTGGGGTTCTCATTTTTCGCCGTGCCTAATTCACGGTTAATAATTAACTGTATAGCCATTGCACGCCTTACACTTTCCTCGGTAGGAGTAGTTATTGCTTCATCATACGCGTTGGTATGCAGACTGTTGCAATTATCATAAATAGCATACAGCGCCTGTAAGGTCGTACGTATATCGTTAAAATCAATTTCCTGCGAATGAAGGCTTCTTCCACTTGTCTGAATGTGATATTTCAACATTTGCGAACGGGAATTAGCCTTGTATTTATATTTCATTGCCTTAGCCCATATGCGCCTTGCTACGCGTCCAATCACACTATATTCAGGATCCATTCCATTACTGAAAAAGAAAGAAAGATTGTGTGCGAAATCGTCGATCTTCATCCCACGACTTATATAATATTCTACGTAAGTAAAACCGTTGGAAAGTGTAAATGCAAGCTGGGTGATTGGATTAGCGCCGGCTTCAGCTATGTGATAGCCACTTATAGAAACAGAATAAAAGTTGCGCACTTTATTATCAATAAAATATTCCTGTACATCACCCATGAGTTTTAATGCAAATTCAGTGGAAAAAATGCAGGTATTTTGCGCCTGGTCTTCTTTTAAAATGTCAGCCTGTACTGTGCCTCTAACCGACGCTAACGCTTTTGCTTTTATTTCTTCGTAAATTTCTTTATCCAATACGTCTTCGCCTGATAGCCCTAACAATCTTAAACCAAGGCCATCGTTGCCCTTTGGTAAATCGCCGTTCATTACTCCATGTTCAGGTAAAACAAGCTCGCCATTCAAGCCTGTATATTTTGGAAGATCTTCTAACTTATATTTAGATTCAATAATTGCGTTTACCTGTTCCCGTAAGTTATTGCTAATAATATATTTTTCGCATTGTTGATCAATGGCTGCATTTAAAAAGAATGCCAATAACATAGGAGCGGGCCCGTTGATCGTCATGCTCACTGACGTTTTTGAATCACACAAATCGAAACCACTGTATAATTTTTTAGCGTCATCCACTGTTGCGATACTTACTCCGCTATTACCTACTTTTCCATAAATATCAGGTCGCAGCTCAGGATCTTCGCCATAAAGAGTAACACTGTCAAATGCAGTGCTCAGACGTTTTGCAGGCTGTCCTATACTTACATAATGAAATCTGCGGTTGGTCCTTTCCGGTCCACCCTCCCCCGCAAACATGCGTGTTGGATCTGCTTCTGCGCGTTTCAATGGAAATACTCCGGCGGTATAGGGAAATTTGCCCGGGAAATTTTCCTGTAACCGCCACTTTAAAATATCGCCCCAGTCTTTAAATCTGGGAACAGCAATTTTTGGAATCTTCGTATGTGAAAGAGATTCAATATACAAAGGTTGTTTGATGGTCTTTCCTCTTACCGGATACTCGAAAAATTCTTTTTGATAAACCGCTTTTACATCTTCCCATTCGGATAATAACTTTTTACAAACCGGTAGTAATTCCTTTTCAATTTTAGTTTTCTTTCTTTCAATTTCCTTTACCACAGTGGTACTTTTTTCTTCAATTCCTCCGGAGGTTTTATTGAAAGTTTCGATGGAACCACTTAATTGATAAAGTTGTGTCGCAATGGCAGATTGCTCATCAGCCAGCTTGTTATATCCGGCAATCTCCTCAGTAATTTCAGCAAGGTATCTCACTCGATTGGGCGGAATGATTGCCAGGTGATTTTCGTTGCTCAATGGCGCTTTATATTTCCTCCAATCACGATTGGTCTTTTTATTAACCGCCCCGATAATCTGATTAAACAATTCATTGCAACCCGAATCATTAAAGGTAGAAGCCACGGTACCTGTTACCGGAAGGTCATTCTCTTTAGCATCCCATAAACCGTGATTTCGTTTGTATTGTTTTTTTACATCATGCAGCGCATCTAATGCCCCGGCTTTATCAAATTTATTGATACAAATAATATCTGCATAATCCAACATATTAATCTTCTCCAACTGTGATGCGGCGCCATATTCAGGCGTCATCACATAGAGGCTTACATCACAATAGTCAAGAATAGAAGTGTCACTCTGCCCGACGCCAGCACTTTCTAAAACAATAAAATCGTAATTGGCAGCTTTACAAATCTGGATAGTTTCCTGTACATACTTACTTAAAGCCTTATCATCTTCACGGGTAGCGAGTGAGCGCATATAAGCGCGTGGATCATGTATGGCATTCATACGGATACGGTCGCCCAATAGAGCACCACCTGTTTTTTTTCTTGAAGGATCTACACAAATAACGGCAATAGTTTTATCAGGATACGTACTTAAATAACGACGTACGATTTCATCGGTAATGGATGATTTTCCAGATCCCCCCGTTCCTGTAATGCCCAAAACGGGAGCAGTATCATTAGTGTCATCTTTGTATGTGTTTTTGTGCGATAGAAATATTATTTCTTCATCATTTTCAGCACTGGTAATTGACGTCGCCACCATTCCTATATCCCGCCATTCGTCCAATATAAATTTCCCCGGGCTTTTATTAGCTTTTATGTCTGATGGTTTTTCATCTAATACTTTTTCACATTGATGTATAACATCCTGTATCATTCCTTCCAGGCCCAGCTTTCTTCCATCATCAGGCGAATAAATCCTTGTAATTCCATAAGCATGAAGTTCGTCAATCTCAGATGGAAGAATAGTACCGCCTCCACCTCCAAAGATTTTGATATGTTCATAGCCATTCTGGTACAAAAGATCTTTCATGTACTTGAAGAATTCGAGGTGGCCTCCCTGGTAGCTGGTTACTGCGATCCCCTGCACATCTTCTTCAATAGCACACTCTACTATTTCATGCACACTCCTGTTGTGTCCCAGATGAATTATTTCCGCCCCTTTACTTTGCATGATTCTGC
>JBDTIC010000014.1:0-3320 GCA_039936595.1 Ginsengibacter sp.
AGGAGGCAGAAATACACCAGTGGTGAGCCAACAGCAGTGGCAACAAAAAAGAGATTGGATCCGGCAGCAATACGAGCATTGGGTGTCGGGTTCAGTTCCTCCACCACCGAAAACATTTCATGTCAAAGTGTTGAATGAAAGAATGGAAGAGGGAGTAAAGTTGCGCTTAGTGGAATTAAGTTTTGGCCCCGGCCACAAAGCAAAGATGACGGTAGAATTAATGATACCGCCATCCGGTAAGCCACTTCCCGTTTTTATGACTCAATGGAACCACAGGGGATGGGCACAAATTGCAGTGAGGCGTGGCTATATGGGCTGTGTATATGCAGGAGCCGATTCAAAAGACGATACTAAAAACTATAATGAAATATTTGCTGGTTATGATTTTGCCACACTGATGAAGCGTGCCTGGGGTGCGTCGCGTGTGATAGATTACCTATATCAATTGCCTGAAGTGGACACTGCTTGCATTGCATTGACAGGCCATTCCCGTAACGGGAAGCAATCACTAATGGCTGCAGCATTCGACAATCGTATTAAGGCAGTGGTAAGTAGCTGCGGCGGAACAGGTGGCGAAAGTACATTTCGATGGTCCGATGATCGTTTCACTCCAGGGTCTTTTGATAGGATGGTAGCTTATAACCCGCATTGGTTTAGTTCCCGTCTGCCTTTATTTATAGGCCGTGAGCAGAAATTACCGGCAGATCAAAATTCGCTGATGTCGCTGATTGCACCACGGGGCTTAATGCTGGTATCTGCAATTACAGAAGATGAAGGTAATCCCTGGGGAGTTGGACAGTCTTATCAATCTGTAAAAAAAGTGTATCACTTTCAGAATGCGGATTCCAATATTGCCATTTTGCTGCGCCACGGACGGCATCAACATGCCGCAAGAGATGCAGAAAATTATCTTGATTTTTTTGATTACATTTTTAAACGTTCCAAAGTTGCTCCTGAAAATGAATTATTCTACGACTTTTCATTTGAAAAATGGACACAACAGAGTGGTGAAAGTATAAACCCTATGGATTTCCTGGTTAGCAAGAAAGAAACACCAGGCAAATTCTCAGCCAAATCTTCATTCTCCTTACAGCAAGATAGCATCCGGCAAAAAATTCGTTGGTTGCTGGGTGATGAGCCTCCAGGCGTTCATTCGGGCGTCCCTCTATCTTCCTTTCTCAAAAAGAACAGTACTTATCCTGATGATTACCTGGAAGAAGTGATCGGGGAGCCTGCCATTCCTGCTGATATAAAGAAAATGACCATTGGCCCTTATACTCCTCTTGGAGATGATCTGTGGGGCAATATTTATTTTCCTGCCGGCAGTGTAATAAAAGACTCAGTATCCCGCAAATTACCGCTGGTTATTTTTTTACATAAATACTCATATGCTACAGGATACCACCGGGAAGCAACATCGGTCATTCGCCATTTTACAGAAAAGGGTTTTGCAGTATTGGCGCTGGACATGATGGGTTTTGGTACGCGCATAGAAGAGGCTTTACATTTTTATGATAGGTATCCTCATTGGTCGGTCATGGGGAAGATGGTGACTGATACCCGCAATGTCATCAATGATGTCTGCACGAGGATGCCGTTTATTGATTCAGCTAAAATATATCTTGCAGGATATTCTTTGGGAGGTACAGTGGCTTTATTTACTGCTGCTTTGGATGACCGCGTAAAAGGAACGGCTGTAGTAAGTGCCTTTAGTTCTTTGAGAAATGACAATATCGGAACAGAAGGAATAAGGCATTATTCTGAATTGCACGGCCTCATACCGCGGTTAGGCTTTTTCACAGGACACGAAGATCGTATCCCAATTGATTTTGATGATGTATTGTCTTGTATAGTTCCCCACCCTCTCCTCATTATCGCGCCAATCCAGGACAGGGATCATACTATAACCAGTTTGCAAAAGATAATAGCGCCTGTATCTGCTTTATACAAACAAAAACAGGCATCTGATAAAATCACTTTTTTACAGCCTGATACATTCAACCAATTTCCGGACAGCCTGCAAAAAGAGGTTACTGAGTGGACAGACAGAATTAATTCAAATTTTTAAAGACTTAATCATTAAATTGAGGTTGTATCAACATTATATCTTTCAAGATGAAAATGTATTGTATATTTAAGGTAAGGCTATATTTTTTATCCCGCTTTAAAATCATCCTGTTAACTGTTTCATTTTTTTCTTTCGGATCACATTCGATAGCCCAAAATCCATTAACTGCCAATGAGGTAGCTTCAGATCAAACCTGGAAGAAAATAGCTCCTTTTTTCACACCGCCGGTTGAATATAAAGATCAGTATGGCACTTACAGATCGCCTTTAAAATTCTATGACGGACGTTCGGTAAGAACAAAAAAAGACTGGATAAAAAGACGTGAAGAAATTTTGAGCCGCTGGAATACGATGATGGGTGAATGGCCACCGCTGTTGAAAGACCAGGAAATGAAGATTTTAGATTCCGTGCAGAGGGACGGATTCATGCAATATACCGTACAATTTTATTGGACGCCAAATGAACAAACAAAAGGGTACTTATTAATTCCGGATGGCAAAGGAAAGAAACCGGCAGTAATCACCGTTTTTTATGAGCCGGAGACGGCTATTGGATGGGGCAAATCTGATCGTACTAAAACCACTTGCGATTTTGCTTACCAGTTAACTAAAAGAGGATTTGTCACTCTTTCCATCGGAACCACAGAGGCTACTAAGGCAGATACCTACTCATTATATTATCCTGACATTGACCATGCACAGGTAGAACCCTTATCCATGCTGGCATGTGCGGCAGCAAACGCCTGGTACGAACTTTCAAATATACCCCAGGTAGATTCTACCCGAATAGGGATTATGGGACTATCCTTCGGGGGTAAATGGTCCATGTTTGCCTCATGCCTATTCGATAAATTTGCCTGTGCTGTATGGTCTGATCCCGGAATTGTATTCGATGAGTCCAGATCCAATATAAATTATTGGGAACCCTGGTATTTGGGCTATTATCCCAAGCCATGGCGTACAAGAGGAATGATAACCAAAGAAAATCCAGCGAAAGGATTATATCCAAAATTGGTGGCTGAAGGATACGATCTACAGGAACTACATGCATTAATGGCACCAAGGCCATTTCTCGTTTCGGGTGGCTCTGAGGATACCCAAGAGCGCTGGATACCATTAAATCATAGTATTGCAGTGAATCACTTATTAGGCTATGAAAACAGAGTAGCCATGACCAATCGATTAAACCACATACCCACACCTGAATCGAATGAGGAAGCTTATTTGTTTTTTGACTATTTTTTAAAATACAA
>JBDTIC010000015.1:0-8523 GCA_039936595.1 Ginsengibacter sp.
GAGTTTACAGTAAATGATGATAACAACCTCATCAATGTGATAGACAGCTATCAGTCTGCAGACGAATTTAAAAATCATCTTGAGGAAAAAGGATTTATGGGCTGCAAGCTCTCTCCTTTTGCCTGTAGGATGGAGAATGCTACGTATTTATTTGGTGAAAAAGATTATTTCATAGAAAAGTCCTTACCTGCTACACATTCATTGCATGGTTTATTATACGACAAAGCCTTTATCATAGTTTCGGAAATAGCAAACGATACGAATGCTTCTGTAGCGATGAAGTATGAATACCGCGCCGAAGATCCAGGGTATCCATTTAATTACGATTGTATCGTAACATGGCAACTCGAAGCTGAAAATAAATTAACAGTCATTACCGAATGTATCAATAAAGATGAAGGCTTGATTCCGATGCAGGATGGTTGGCATCCTTATTTTACTTTAAGTGATTCAATAGACGAACTGCAGTTGGAATTCCAGGCTAAGGAATTGGTGGAGTTTAATAGTGAATTGGTCCCGACGAATAAATTAATTAAATACACAAAATTTACTTCCATAGAGAAAATCGGCGATACTGTATTAGATAATTGCTTCACTTTAGATACACAGGAATGTCAGCCGCTTTGTGTTTTGCGAAACGAAGATAAAAAAATAGAAGTTCAGTTTTTTCCTGACGAATCCTATCCTTATCTACAAATTTACACACCACCACACCGAAGAAGCATCGCCATAGAAAATTTAAGCGGAGCGCCCAATGCATTCAATAACGGAATGGGGGTTGTTACACTTGAATCCGGACAATCCGTCGAATTCAAAACTTCTTATAAAATTCTGCTCTTAAATAAAATTTAATGAATGAAACTTTGTTGAGGGTAAAAGATGCTTTTAGCGAAAAATTCAAAGAAGAGCCGCATCTTTACTATTCTCCGGGGAGGATTAATCTCATTGGAGAGCATGTAGATTACAACGATGGTTTTGTAATGCCTGCCGCAATTGATAAAGGAATTTATTTTGCAATTGCTTTGAATAATTCAGAAGAGATAAATTGTTATTCTGTTGATTTTGACGAGACGATCTCTGTTCCTCTTTCGGAAGTGAAGAAAATGGATGGTTGGAAAAATTATGTTTTAGGAGTAGTAAATGAATTTCTAAAGCTAAAGTTACCGATTCAAGGGTTTGATTGTACGTTCGGCGGTAACATTTCTATTGGCGGAGGTATCTCTTCATCTGCTGCCCTTGAAGGTGGTATTTCCTTCTCCATAAATGAACTTTGCAATTTTCAAATGGACCGAAAAGAACTTGCTTTACTTGGCCAGCGTGCAGAACACAATTATCCGGGTGTAAAGTGTGGCATTATGGATCAGTATGCCAATATGATGGGTAAAAAAAATACAGTGATTTTGTTAGATTGTAAAAATGTATCCCATGAGTACCTGCCTCTCAATATTGAGGGATTTCAAATTGTTTTGATCAATACCAAAGTGCATCATTCACTTGCCTCATCGGCCTACAATCAAAGAAGGTCAGAATGTGAAGAAGGATTAAAGATCTTAAAAAGAGGATTAAATATCAATTCTTTCCGTGATATAAAAAATCCCACTGATTTAATTCCTTTTAAAACTGAGATGGAAGATACCGTTTACAAGCGCTGCTTGTTCGTGGTTGAAGAGATTCATCGTACCAAAAAGGCATCCCATCTTTTAAAAAAAAATGATATAACCGGGTTTGGCCAGCTCATGTTTAAAACACATGAAGGACTTAAAAATTTGTATGAAGTAAGTTGCGGAGAACTGGACTATTTGGTTGAGTTTGCTGCGCAAAATAAAGGCGTTATAGGTGCAAGACTTATGGGAGGCGGGTTTGGGGGTTGTACAATTAACATTGTAAGAGACAATGAAGTTGATAATTTCTTATCAGAGTCATTAGCCTCTTATAAAAAAAAGTTCAACATCGAAGCTGAATATTACAAAGTAAATGTGGTGGACGGAACCAGGTCTGTGCTTCAATGAGCCTATTCGAGTAGCACCTTGAAGCTATTTATTTTTTCTATTGTCTTTCGAGACGACTTTTTTCAGCAGAAAAAGTCATCAGATGACTTTCTATAGAAACTTCTATGGAAGAAGTTAGCAAGCTCAAGCTCTTATTATGGTGAGCAACTGCGTATACAGTTTAAACTATCCGCATTATCTGTTTACCGCAAAAAAATCAAACGATCTAAAAAGTGAGAGAAGTGAAAACATTGTTAACTCATGAATTTATGGAGATTGCTTAATTGTAGGCAATAGTCCATCCAATCTGCTTTTCAACAATACTCTTTAGCTTTGCAATACTAAATGATCATAAAAAATGGAAGAAGGTAATCCTATTGCCGGCATGCGGAAAATATATAAACTACAGACGCTACTGGAAAGTGACATGAATGAAGATCCAATTAAGCAGTTTGAAATTTGGTGGCAGCATGCGATAATTAGCAAAATTGACGAACCCAATTCAATGTCACTGGCTACGTCCACCGCTTCGGGAAAACCATCCGTAAGAACTGTTTTATTAAAGGGATTAAAAGAAAACGGGTTTGTTTTTTTTACAAATTACCAGAGCCGAAAAGGAAAGGAAATTGAAGAGAACCCTTTTGTATCACTTTTATTTTTTTGGAAAGAACTGGAAAGACAGGTGAGAATTGAAGGCAGTATCAAAAAAATAAGTGCTGAAGACAGTGACGAATATTTTTCAGAAAGGCCGCGCGAAAGCCAGGTAGGTGCATGGAGCTCACCACAAAGTTCAGTGATTGAAAGCCGCAACTTACTACAGCAGAAGATGGAGGAATATGATAAACAATTTGGAACTAAAGAAATACCCCGGCCCGGCTATTGGGGAGGTTATATAATTCTTCCTAACAGCCTGGAATTCTGGCAGGGAAGACCAGGCAGGATGCATGATCGCTTACAATATACTCTTGATGAAAAGAACGGTTGGGTCATGAAAAGACTTGCACCGTAGTAACTAAGACTCTTTTTTGTCAGTAGTTTTTTCAGCTGCAGCCTTCTTGTTTTTAGTTGCAGGCCTTGATTTGCCAAAAGATCCCATAAAAATCTTACCTTTTTTTGTTTTTTTATCTCCGCGTCCCATTTTTACTGGTTATTTTAATAAGTGTAACTTAATAATAAAAAAGCAAGATACATTATTGCATCTTGCTTTTAGAATTTTTTGCGAGCATCAGATTTTTGATGACAATTCTTTACCTGCTTTAAATTTAGCTACTTTTTTAGCCTTAATTTTAATCACAGCTCCGGTTTGAGGATTGCGTCCGTTACGTGCAGCTCTCTTACTTACAGAGAAAGTACCAAAACCTACCAAGGTAACCTTTCCACCACCCTTTAAAGTTTTAGTAACCGCAGTTGTAAAAGAATCTAAAGCGGCATTAGCCTGCGTTTTTGTAACTCCTGCGTCATCAGCCATCTTGGCGATAAGTTCAGCTTTGTTCATAATAATTTATTTGATTTTTTTAAACAGTGACAAATATAGAAGGTTTTTCAATGCAGAAACTTTTTTATAAAAAAAAACTTTTAATATAATGTGATGAAATCCGCAATCCGTATGGTTTTTAGCATTTATTTACCAACTAGCTAAACAGGTTAAATCGGATGCAAGCTTCCTGTAATGCACTACTGTAGACAGTTTCAGTCTATTTAGCCTGAAAAGCATGATGGCAGAGGCTTTGGGAAGGAAGTATATATACGATTGGGATTTCTACCCAACAGAAATTATAAACACTTATTGCACATTTTGCAGCAGGGTACTGAAAGAGACAATTTTATCACCCCACTTTGACAAAGCTTTTTGCTGAAGTTGAGGTGCACTTTGTTGAAGGTATTGCTGGTAAGCTTCCTTAGAGGGCATAAGAAACTGAGTCACGTAAATCGCACCTTCGTTGTCGTCATGTTCAAGAAGTTTATAAAAGCGGTGCTCTGTGAAAAAACCGGTAGCCATGACTTCCGGAATATAAATTTGATTTTGCCACTGAAGCCACTTATTTAAGACTAAGTGATCCACTTTTGTAGTAGTATTATAGATAAACATTTTTAGCGTTCTATTTCGAGGAATACAGGGCAATGATCACTGTGTTTTACCTCAGGGAAAATTTTTACTGATTGCACCTTGCCTGCTAAATTATTGGTAACATTTATATAATCAATTCGCCATCCTTTATTCTCTAATCGTGTGCTGGGACGCATTACACTCCACCACGAAAATTGGTGAGGTTCTTTATTCAAATAACGAAAGCTATCTGTAAATCCATTTTCGAAGAATTTATCCATCCAGGCTCTCTCCTGAGGTAGAAAACCCGAAGTCTTTTTATTTGATACAGGATTATGAATATCAATTTCTTTATGCGCAATGTTATAGTCACCACATACAATTAATTTCCTCCTTGTCTTTTTCAAATCATCCAGGTAATCTAAAAACTCATCAAGCCACATATATTTATAAGATTGCCGAACTTCACCTGTTGTACCAGAAGGAAAGTAGGCATTGATCAGAGTGATGTCTCCAAAATCAGCACGTAACACTCTTCCTTCAAAATCACTTTGTTCTTTGCCGTGGCCAAATTCTACATTATCCGGTTCTATTTTGCTTAAAATCCCTACACCACTATATCCCTTTTTCTGTGCCAGAAAAAAGTAAGGGCGGTATCCTGCAGATTCAATAGCTGTTAGATCTATGTCAGCTTCATGAGCCTTCACTTCCTGTATACAAATAATATCTGCCGGGTCCGTTTTTATCCAATCGATGAACCCCTTTTTAATAGTGGCCCTGATACCATTTACATTATAAGAGATAATACGCATTCCTGAATTGATTGGAAACAAAATTATACAATTATCTGTTTAACCATACTGCCGTAGATTATCTGAAATAAAGTAACCTGGTTCGAGTGCATCGTTATATCACCTTCACGACCAGGCAAACGAAAAAATTGCCGGAAGGATTGGTTACAATTTTTTAATTATTTCTTCCGCAGCTCTGCGCCCCGTTTCTGCACCACCATTCATAAAGCCCTGGAAGTCCCGGCTGCATTGTTCTCCGGCAAATAATATATTTCCAACGGGTTTGATTTCATCTCCGGCAATAGTGGTCCATTGTCCAGTTTTGTAGCAACTATAACTACCCTTTGTATACGGGTAATCAATCCAATTTACAAATACGTGTTTATGCTTAAATTTTTTGTGAGTACCGGGAAAAGACTTGTCAACACCTTTGCTCAGCCCAATTACCTTAGCTTCAGGAAGTTCAGTTCTCCACAGATGTGTAGGAGGAGCCATTTTATTTTTAAAAGAAGCGTCACTAAGTTTTTGAGAAAAATTACCTCCAAAATAACACACATACACCCCATAAGAATTGCCATAATCTTTGTTATACCCACCATCCCATCCGTTTGTAATTTCCGCCTGGCACAAACGTCCTGTAGCCTTATTGGGATCTTCTTTCCACGGAGATCCATCATATGCTAAAACCAGTTTAGTATTATTACCCATGCCCAACTCATTAATGCATTTCATTTTTTCCGGGGTCATGGCTTTCAATTCCATTTTTACATTTCTAAGCATGGTAAAAGGAATGGCCATTACTACATAATCAGCAATAATTGTTTTGCCGTCATCGAAAGAAAGTTGGTATTTATCATTATCCGTATCGGATATGGAAATCAATTTATAATTTTTTTTGATAGTGTCATTTCCCAGTTGTTTCGTAAGTGCTTCAATCACTTTGGAATTGCCTCCTTTTACTCTGAATCGTTCATCGCTGTCTCCAAAAATCCGGAAACCGTCTGAAGTATCCGGATTGACCATGTCCAGCATATTAAGCGTGGATTGCTCACTGCATTCCATTCCATACTCTGCAGTAAAAGAAGCAGTCAGGATTTTTTGTAACCACTTTGCACAATTGAGATGCTCTATATACTGGCTTAAAGGAGTATTGTCCAAAATGATAGCCTCAGGTGTATCATAATTATCTCCTAATGAATCAATATCTCTTTTGATCTTCTCTGATATCTTAGCAAATTCTTTGATAATATCTTTTTCAGGAATATTTTTGTTGTCAAAAAAATAAACCTCGGGTATAAGATTGTTAGCCACTTTTTCTTTGTCGAGATCTATTAATTCCAAATTAAATTCCTTCGCTAAAGAGAGCATATCATCATGGCTGGAGTCTAAAAAATCGCCACCAAATTCCGGGAAAATATCGATTCCCATTGTATTATTGTAATGAGTAAGAATACGACCACCTACTCTTTTGCTGGCTTCATAAACAGTAGATGTAATGCCGGCTTTCTGAAGTTGATAGGCACAATGCAGGCCTGCGATGCCTCCTCCTATAATAGCGATACGAATCGTTTTCTTTTTTTCTGAAGAATCAATCTGTTTATCCTGTTTATCCTGTTTATCCTGATTGCCTGAATTGCAACTATTAAGCAATGGCAGTGAAGTCGCTAAGGCAGTAACCAAAGCTCCTTTGGTACCGTCGGCAATAAATCTTCTTCTGGTATAAGACGGCTTATTTTCAGAATCAGGTTTTACTTCGCCTTCATTCTGCTCTGGAAATTGAGTTCGAATACTTTTAATAATTGCCTTTAGCAAGGGAGATTTAGGGAGCCTCATATTATTTTCCTGTTTTATTTAGAATGGAATTCAATTCTTTTTTAGGACTAAAAAGTAATTAGATTTTAAATATACAGCGAAATTAACAGGATCTTCCTATTTTAAACGGGCAGGTAAAAATTAATTACACCTCATAATCGAGTAGGAGCCTCAGCCATCTTGCCACTTCGTACAGCGGCATATTTTTTCTTTTAGCATAATTATCTGCCAGGTCTTTGGCCTTTTTCCAATACGAAAATATTTACTTTCAGGATTGGTAAAATATAAGCCGCAAACAGACAGTGCAGGAAACATCGTTCCCCAAAAGCTTCTGCAAGCCTGTCTAAGAGCGGCTGCAGCATGATCTTAATGTAATTATCAAACTCTTTATTAAATCTTAGATGTGCGGTTCGATCTATGTCATCTCCAAAAGCTTTCAGTTCCTGGTACCAACTATGTCCGCGGGATTGGTTTTAAGTCATTCAATAAATCTTCTTTTGATTGCAGCTCTTATTACATTTACATTGTATGAGACGATCCACATAGGAATTATTTCAGCACTTCAGAGTTTCAAAAAAAGAAATACATTTATTAAATAAATGGAAGAAAGACATGATTTTGAGAGTTTTTATAATACAAAACTGAAACATGCTCTCTCTTACCTGAAATTGCAAAGCAGCGAGGCCTTTGGCTGGAGAATAGCCGGTTTGCTTTTTTTGATGTTTGGAATTATGTGTTTCCTGCTATCGCAAATAATAGTGGGAATATTGTTGTTTTGTTTTGTAATAATTAGTGTTTATAAATACATAAAAAAGAAAAAACTCTTTATTGCAAATTTTAAAGAAGTTGTTACCAGGGAGATAATAAAATATTTGGAGCCTGGGCTAGTTTACATGCCAAACGAATATATTTCGCCGGTAGATTATGAAAAAAGCAGCCTTTTCAGAAGATTTTATGATTACTACAAAGGCTGTGATCTTATTTCGGGAAATTATAATAATGTAAAATTTTATTGCTCTGAATTAGAAACCGGTGATGAAAAATCCTTGGAAGAAAATAAATCCGCTATCATTTTTAGAGGATTATTTTTTGCCATTCCATTAAAAATTTACTCACCTGGCGATGTCTACATTTGGCCGAAAGGTGAAGAACAATTGACAAAAAATTTTATGGATGAGTATTACAGGCTGTTCCCATTACCCGAAGTATATTTTGTTAATTTAAACGATAGTGTTTTTGAAAGTATTTTTTCTGTATATAGTACCAATCCTTCAGATATCGTTTCACTCATAGATCAAAAATTGAAGGAGTGTTTAATAAATTTGAAAGAACATACAGGAAATGAAATCAGGTTCTCTTTTGTGAGAGGAATTTGTTACTTGTCAATTTTAATGAATAAAGAACGGGTAAGATCTTCTCTTTCAAACACTGAAAACATAGAAATAGTTAAAGAATATTATTTTACTGTGCAACTTATTTTAAAGGTAATAGATCAATTAAATTTAAAAAGATTTACATAAAAATAAATTGGGTCTAATTAATATTATGCCTCATAGTCCAACTGCGGTCTGAGCCATCTTTCCACTTCGCCCGTCGGCATATTCTTTCTTTTGGAATAATCTTCCACCTGGTCCTTAGCAATCTTTCCTATGCCGAAATATTTACTTTCAGGGTTGGCAAAATACCAGCCGCAAACCGATGGTGCCGGATACATGGCTAATGATTCTGTCAAAGTAATACCTGCGTTTTTGGTTGCGTCAAGTAATTCAAACAATTTATATTTTTCGGTATGATCAGGACATGCAGGATACCCAGGTGCCGGGCGGATGCCGGCATATTTTTCTTCGATCAATTCTTTAGAAGATAAAGTTTCCTCTTTTGAATA
>JBDTIC010000016.1:0-15681 GCA_039936595.1 Ginsengibacter sp.
AAGCCCGGGATTAATGCTGATCATGAATCTCAAATCCAAACAGGTCGAAAATGATTAGCCATATCAGGAATTTTTTATTAGTTATTGCTATAAACTCCACGTATTGCGCGAGTGCACAAGAAATACCAACTGATCCCACAGAGCCTCCTCCAATAATAGAACAACAATTAGAAGACCTTACCGAAGCCAACGAAGATGTAGTTACTGAAGATGATTCTTACCTGCAGGAGTTGCAGCAATTAATAAAGAATCCGATTAACCTGAACTATGCGGATGCAGGTATGCTGGAACAGTTGCATTTACTAAGTCCTATACAAATAAGCAGTCTCTTAACCTATAGAAAGCTACTGGGAAATTTTATCAATATTTATGAAATACAGTCTATTCCCGGGTGGAATATTACGTTAATCAGGCGAATACTGCCTTACATAACAGTAAGTCAAAAAACGGAAGTTTTGAGTTCTTTTGGCAGCAGGTTCAGGAACGGAAATCAATCTTTGTTCGTAAGAGGCACTCAAGTGCTGGAAAGATCAAAAGGTTATTTGTTGGATAGTAGTGTCGCAAAAAATTACTATCCAGGAAGCCCACAAAAAATTTTGATCCGATATAAATACAGGTTGGGCAATTTGTTGCAATATGGTTTCACTGCTGAGAAAGATGCAGGTGAACAATTCTTTAAAGGTGCTCAGAAAAACGGTTTCGATTTTTATTCTGCACATCTTTTTATCAGGAAACTGGGAATCATAAAATCCCTGGCATTAGGCGATTTTTCAGTAAATATGGGCCAGGGTTTAACGCAATGGCAAAGCCTCGCCTTCAATAAAGGTGCAGACATTATTAATGCAAAAAGGCAATCAGATATTTTGCGTCCCTATAATTCTGCCGGGGAAATTGCTTTCAACAGAGGTTTGGGAATTACATTGCAAAAGAATAGATGGGAGGCAACGGGATTTATCAGCCTTAGAAAAGTAGATGCAGGATTCAATGTGGACACACTCAATTTTGAGGATTATGTATCGTCCTTACAACAATCCGGATTTCATCGTACTGTCAATGAAATTGCAGGAAAAGGTGCACAGGGACAACTAACAACCGGCGGAAACATTGCCTATTCAACTGAGAGATTTCATCTTGGAGCTAACGCAGTGCATTATGATTTTGAGCACACTATCTCCAAAGCAAATTATTTATACAATAAGTATGCGCTGTCAGGAACAAAAGCAGGAAATTATAGTATTGATTATAGTTACACTTTTAAAAATATGCATTTCTTTGGAGAAGCCGCTACTGATGAGGGGCTCGACAAAGCTTTTATAAATGGATTATTAATTAATACAGAGGAAAGAGTTTCGATGAGTTTTTTATATCGAAATATCTCACGGGGTTATCAATCATTATACACCAATGCATTTACAGAAAATACTTTCCCTACCAATGAGAGTGGTTTTTATTCAGGTATTACGATTACTCCCACCGATTTTATGAGAGTAGATGCCTATGCGGATTTTTATCATTTTCCCTGGTTAAAATACAGAACTGATGCTCCGTCATCGGGTAAGGATTATATGGTTCAGTTGACCTATAATCCTAACAAGCAGGTGCAAATTTATGCCCGTTATAAAACAGAAAATAAGCCGATCAATTATAATCCTTTTAATTTGCACACGAACCCGGTAACGGGTAAACCAAAACAAGGATTGCGATCTCAGTTCAATTATAAATTAGATCGTCAATTTACGCTCCGTTCAAGGGTGGAATTAGCATGGTTTGATAAAAGAGGAGACAATCCTCAAAATGGATTTCTAACATTTGTGGATGTACTTTATAAACCTCTTTTGAAATCATTTTCAGGCAATGTGAGGATATTATATTTCGAAACAGATGGCTACGATAGCAGGATGTATGCTTTTGAAAATGATGTTTTATATGGATATTCAATACCGGTGTTTTTTGATAAAGGATATCGTTACTATGTAAATGTAAATTATGATTTTTCAAAAAGAATTTCTATGTGGGCGAGATTTGCACAAACCATTTATCCTGATAAAAGAGAGATTGGAAGTGGTCTTGATATTATAAAAAGAAATATGAAATCGGAAGTTAAGCTACAAATGATATATAGTTTTTAGTTTCTCTTTTATTTTTTAGACTTCATTGTTTCGTTTACTTTTGAAAAAAAAATTATGTCAGATCAGGCTCCTGCACCTAACCAGCTAAATATTGAGATTTCAGAAGAAGTATCAGAAGGCGTTTATGCGAATCTTGCCATCATCACCCACAGCCATGCTGAGTTTGTAGTTGATTTTGTGAATGTAATGCCGGGAACTCCTAAAAGCAAAGTAAAAAGCAGGATCATTCTTACACCTACTCATGCCAAGCGTTTCATGAAGGCCATGATAGATAACGTGAAGAAATTTGAAGCTGCAAATGGTCCCATCCAGGATATAGAAGCCGTGGAACTTCCATTGAATTTTGGAGGTCCTACCGCCCAGGCATAATTTGCTTTATTGCAATAAATTATTGGATTTGGGGTGACATTTCAACTTTAGTTATAGCAGCCGATTGCTGATTGCGTTTTGCTTATTGCCTATTTATTATATCAATCCATTGTCAGCAAAGCTATAGTATCCTTCATTACTGACGATCAGGTGATCAAGAACCTTAATGTCCAGTAACATACCCGCATTTTTAAGCCGCGTTGTCAATTCCTCATCAGCTCTGCTGGGCGTTAAATTTCCGGAAGGATGATTGTGACACAGCACAATAGAGGTAGCCTGAACTTCGAGCGCTTTCAGAAATATAAGACGTGGATCAACAATCGTATTCGTGAGGCCACCTTTACTCATGATTTCAAAATGATTTACTTTGCTCGCTCTGTTTAAAAATACTACTGCAAATACCTCATACGAATGATCTTTAAGGGATGTTCTTAAGAATGCAGCAATCTCTGCACTGGACCGTACCTTTTTTTTATCAAGCGCTGCACTGCTATGTCGCCTTCTTCCTAATTCTAATGCAGCAACCAAAGTAATTGCTCGAGCTTCTCCGATCCCTTTTACAGACACCATGTCTTTTATAGACAATTTTCCTAATTCATCCAGGTTGTCTTCCCCCAATCTAAGTACTTTCTTGGCTACATCTACAGCACTGTCTTTTCCACTACCTGAATTTATAAGTATTGCCAGTAGTTCTGAATCGCTGAGGCTTTCTTTTCCTTTGGCCAGAAGTTTTTCTCTCGGGCGATCATCGGGTGCCCATGATTTTATTGAGGTGGAAGACTTGTTAGTACTTTCCATGATTTAGAGTTTATTTCCAAAAATATTAATTATAATTTCGCGGAACTAATTATTCCTCATAATTACTTCAATATGCATCCCAACGTAAAGATTTTTTCAGGTACGGGCTCTCAATATCTTGCAAAGCAAATAGCATTGAGGTTTGGTGAACCGTTAGGAAATATAAATATTCAAAAATTTAGTGACGGAGAGATCGGGGTGGAATACCTCGAAAGCATTCGTGGCCAATTTGTTTTTTTGATACAAAGTACCTTTTCGCCTACCGATAATCTCATGGAATTGTTGTTGATGATAGATGCGGCAAAAAGGGCTTCAGCTTATAAAGTAATCGCTGTAATGCCCTACTACGGCTATGCACGACAGGATAGAAAAGATAAGCCTCGTGTAGCGATTGGCTCCAAATTGGTGGCCAATATGTTAGTGGCTGCGGGAGCAGACAGAATTATTACGATGGATTTGCACGCGCCGCAAATACAAGGTTATTTTGACATCACTGTAGATCACCTGGATTCTTCGGCTATTTATATTCCTTACATTGAAGATCTAAACCTGGAAAATCTTACGTTCGCAGCGCCGGATGTTGGAAGCGCAAACAGGATCCGGGAAATAGCCAGCTATTTTGAAGTGGATATGGTTATTTGTGACAAACACCGAAGAAGGGCTAATGAAATTGCAAGCATGGTGGTGATAGGCGATGTCACTAACAGGGATATTGTATTAATAGATGATATATGTGATACAGGGGGCACTCTGTGCAAAAGTGCCGGTCTTTTGTTAGAGAAAGGGGCCAGGAGTGTACGAGCTTTTTGCACTCACCCGGTGCTGAGCAATAATGCTTACGAAACAATTCAGAACAGTGTTCTTGAAGAATTGGTCGTGTGTGACACGATTCCCGTAAAACAAAAAATAGATAAATTAAAAGTCGTTTCTGTGGCTGAGCTTTTTGCAATTGCCATACGCAATGCTTATGAAAATAAAAGCATTAACAGTCTGTTTATCAGGAGTAAAGCTTATAGGAAAAATCTGATAGGATAAGATCAACCTGCGTTATTTGGCAAGTATGATAGCTAATGCCTGCAAAAAAACATGCTGAGATTTTATGACTTGTTTACACTTACTCAGGTTGTTTAGCGATGCTGGAAAATTTGTATGATTTGATCAACAAATCTCTGTCTTCCAATTCAACAATTTACTTACCTTTGCGCCTCAAAAAAAATAAATATTAAAAAATGAAAACAATTACGATCGAAGGACAAATCAGGACCGAATTTGGCAAAACAGCCACCCGCCAGCTTCGCTCTGAGGACAAAGTGCCAGCCGTAATTTACGGAGGTGCAAAAGAAATTAATTTTTCTGCTCCGGCATCGGCTTTCAAAAATGTCGTTTATACTCCGGATTTTATGCTAACAGAAATTAAGATTGATGGATCTTCCTACGAATGTGTATTGAAGGATCTTCAATTTGACAAAGTATCTGACAAGCTTATTCATATTGACTTTCTTGAACTGGTTGAGAATAAAAAAGTTATCGTGAATATCCCTATTAAATTTACCGGTGTTCCTGCCGGAGTGAAGGAGGGAGGAAAATTAGTTGTGAAAATTAAATCACTTAAAGTAAAAACGCTGCCTGCACATTTGCTGGAGAATATTGAAATGGATTTGACTGAACTTAAATTAAATGAAAATGTACGTGTGTCGGATGTGAAGGTGGAAAATATGGAAATTTTAAATTCGCCCCGTATTCCGATTGCTTCTGTTACCTTAACTCGTCAGCTTAAGCAGGAAGAAGGTAAGGTGGCTCCCGGAGCTGCTAAAGTAGCTACTGAAGTAAAAGCTGAAGCTGCGCCGGCAAAGAAATAATTTTTTTACTGAAAAATAAATGCCCTGTTAGCGGGGCATTTTTATTTAACTGCAATTGTTTTGAAACCAGTGAACTTTAAAGTTGCTTACATTTGCACACTAATTTTTAAGTATGGGCATGGATAGGAATACGGTTATAGGATTTGTTTTATTAGCTCTGTTGTTTTTTGGATATTTCTACTATACCCGGCAAGGTCAATTAGTTGCTGAAAAGCAAAAGCAACATATTCAGGATTCTCTTAGCAAAATTAAGCCCCGAATTGATACTTCATTAGTTGCAGGTGCGCCCAAAGATTCTACCTCGAAAAGCTTAGTTACTGATTCTTCCATTGCGGGAATCATGCAGGATTCCTCTGGAAAGGAACAATTAATAACTGTTGAGAATAAATTACTAAAAATTACATTTTCTAATAAGGGGGCTCAACCTAAAAAAATTGAGATTAAGAATTTTAAAACATTTGATGGTCAGCCGCTCATTTTGCAGGATGGGGAATATAATAATATTTCCTATACAATTAATACCGGAACTAATAAAACCGTAGAAACCTCTGATCTTCTTTTCACACCTTTACCTATTCAAACTTCTTCTGACAGTAACCAGGTTATTAGTTTTAATTTAAAGACAAAAAATGGTGGATCCATTGTGCATCAGTATATTATGAAGCCTGATGATTACATGATCGCATTTAATATAAAACTTACCGATGCTAACAATTTGATAACTCAAAACAAGTTGAATCTTTTGTGGCAGACAAAAGCCGTACAGTTGGAAAAGGATATTCAGTGGGAGATTCAGCAGTCACATATATCTTTTGTGGAAAACGGTGAATATGATTTTGAACATGTGGTAAAAGGAAGTGAAGACGATAAGAAATTAGCAAAACCGATTGATTGGCTCGCTTTAAATCAGCAGTTTTTCGCTTCTGCCATTGTAGCAAAAAATAAATTTGCCAGTGGTGAGGTAAAATGGCAATCGCCCAACGACACTGCTTTACACATCGTTGGGAAGGCCACAGCAAATCTGATTGTGGACGTGCCGGCAGGTAATAATGCAACTATTCCTTTAGAGCTTTTTTATGGCCCGAGTGACTATAAAATACTCAAATCTTATGAGAACCAGATGTACAATATGGTTCCACTGGGCAGTGGCATCCTGGCATTTGTGAAATATATTAACCGCGGTTTCATCATGCCGGTATTTAACTTTCTTTCCAGCAAAACTGCAAGTTACGGACTGGTAATTGCTCTTCTCACTATTATCATACGGTTGCTTATCTCACCTCTTACCTATCAAAGCTATTTGAGTGGGGCCAAGATGAAACTATTGAAGCCTGAAATAGAAGTGCTCAAAGCAAAATATAAGGATGATAAACAGGCTTTTGGAATGGAGCAAATGAAATTATTTAAAAGTGCAGGAGTAAATCCGCTGGGAGGATGTATTCCAGCATTATTTCAGATACCGATATTCTTTGCTTTATATGATTTTTTTAATTCTAATATCGCCTTGAGACAGCAAAGTTTTTGGTGGGCAAAAGATCTTTCCAGTTACGATTCCATCTATAATATTCCTTTTAATATTCCATTTTACGGAAATCATATAAGCTTATTTACCATTACAGCGGCAGTAACGAGTATGCTTATCTCTGTATATGGTATGAGCAATATGCAGGATAACAGCAATCCTGTGATGAAATATCTTCCTTTTATATTTCCGGTTGTATTGCTTGGAGTTTTTAATAGAATGCCCGCAGCACTTACCTGGTATTATACAGTTTCTAATACGATAACTCTTCTTATTCAGCTTGTAATACAAAAATATATAATTGACCATGATAAAATAATGGCCAAATTACAAGAGAACAAAAAGAAACCTGTGACAAAAAGCAAGTGGCAGGAGCGAGTCACGGCGATGCAGGATTCTAATACCAAACTTAAGCAGATGAGGGAGAAAGCTGACAATATCAAGAAGAAAAAATAATGGAAATTTATTGCAACCATTTGTGATACATTCCTATCTATACATTCATTATCTTTAATGCCAACGAAATTTTAGTATGAAGTATAGAGTATTAATGCTTTTTATTGTAATTGTATTTTCAGGGTTTAGTTCTATAGGACAAAAGGTTTTAAAAGACGGGAGTCTTATTTATAATATGTCTGTAGAGACTGGGGTAGGAGAGCCTAAAATGGCAGATATGTTTGATGGAGCCACAACAGCTATTTATTTAAAGGGTAATCAAAGCAGATCCGAGCTGGTAAGCAGCCTTGGTAGCGAGGCTACTTTGTATAATGCAGCAACCGGTATAGGGGTCATTTTAAAAGATTATAGTGGTCAAAAACTCATGATAACTCTTAGTCCCCAGAATTGGGAAGACAATAATAAAAAATATGAAGGCATAGTTTTTGAAAATACCGGTGAAAGTGCTAATATTTCCGGATTTAATTGCAAAAAAGCAAATGCCAAACTGAGGAATGGCACAAGTTTTACTGTATTTTATACTACTGATGTCACTCTAAGTAATAAGTCATATGATGCTCAGTTTAAAACATTACCAGGCCTTCCGGTCCAGTACGAAATGCAATCAGGGAAGATGAAGTTTAAGTTTACTCTTTCCAAAATTGATTATAGTCCTGTCTCTGCTGCTAAGTTTGAAATCCCAAAATCCGGTTACAGAGTTCTAACCTATGAGGAAACAAAGACCAAGTAGTCAAACTAATATTTATAGTACATTTTTGGAAGTTAGTATACTAGAAAAGTAGTTAGAAGCGCCTAATTAAAAAAACCTGCATGGTTGCAGGTTTTTTTAATTATTTAATAAGATATATTATTTTTTTTAATTTTTGCTTCTGATGATTAATTTATATCCATCTTTTTGGCTGTATTCCGGTATCAATATCCTTTGCTTATATGGTAAAATGTAAACAGTATTACCCTTTCGGTACGATATATATGCATCACTGACAATGCTATTGCCTATCTGTTGTTTGTTTAATAAAATACTTCCACGATATGTCAGGCCAGACTTAAGATTGAATGGTATAGAACTTTGTAAGGTTTCTGTTGTTTTAATGTTAAGTTGAGTTTTATTTTTTTTCACAAATCTCCCCTTATCTGCCAGTGTATACAAACCTACACCGCATATAAATAAGCCCGATATTAATATTTTTGAAAGCACCTTCATTACAGAACGTTAATAATTATTAACAAAATTAAGAAATTATTATGAAATTTAAAAGCCGTTTATCATTTTTTTTTTCAAAACAGGAAATTTAAATGCAATTCTATATTTTATTTGAAATAAGTAGTACTTTGTCAATAAGTATAGTGTCTATGAAAGAAAATCCATATCGCCAGGAAAAAGAAGAAATGGATGAATTGCTAATGCAATACAACAATTTTAAAACCGGCAAAAAATTTAAGTTTATTGAAGAAGAATCTTTCCTCCGGCTTGTAGATTATTTCGATGAAAATGAAAATCTTTCTGCAGCACTGGAGGCTGTCGATTTTGCAGTGAAACAATATCCTTATTCATCATCCCTTTACATACGCAAAGCCGATATTTTGATCGCGTTGCAAAATTACCAGGAAGCTCTCCTTTTTCTTGAAAAAGCAGAAGTATTAGATAGCAGAAACGTTAATATTTATATATTAAGAACAGATGCCTGCCTTGCATTAGACGACCATGAAAAAGCAGCCGCATTGTTAGAAGAGGCCATTATTGTTTTTGACGGTGTTGAAAGAATTGAGTTACTTTTTGAACTTGCGGATGTATATGATGATTATGAAGAATTTGATAAGGTTTTTAATTGTCTCAAGCTAATTCTGGAACAAGAACCCACTAATGAAGAAGCACTCTATAAAATTTGTTTTTGGGCAGACTACACTGCGAGAAATGAAGAAAGTGTTGATATCCATAATAAAATAATTGACGAATATCCTTATACTCAATTAGCATGGTTTAATCTTGGGGCTGCTTACCAGGGCCTGAAACTTTACGAAAAAGCAGTAGATGCCTATAAATATGCGATAGCAATTGATGAAAAGTTTGATTATGCATATCGCAACCTGGGAGATGCCTATTTAAGATTGCGAAAGTACAGGGATGCGATTGAAGCACTGCAAAAAGTATTGGAACTTTCTATGCCCGAAGATGTAATCTATGAGGCCATTGGCTATTGTTATGAAAAGTTAAAAAATCCGGCTCAGGCAAGGTTTAACTATAAAAAAGCGGTGCATTTAAATTCTGCTCAAAGCCGTTTATACTTTAAGATTGCCGGCACCTATATGCAGGAAAGCCAGTGGGAAAGTGCAGTCAAAAATATTGAAAGTGCAATGTCTATCAACAGGTCAAATCCTGATTTTCATTTTTCATTGGCTCAATGCTATATTCAGTTAGACAGGATAAAAGATGCTGTAATGCACTTTGCACAATTCATCAAAGCCCGTCCCAAAAACATCAAAGGGTGGAAAGAACTAATCAGGTGTCTTTACGATGCAGAATATTTTGAGGAGGCACTTGAACAAATTGAGAATGCTCAAAAGAACACAGAAAAGAAGCCCTTACTCTTTTATTATAAATCAGCCGTTTTATTTTCAATGGGTAAGTCTAAGGAAGCATTGTTGAATCTTCATTTCGGTATTCAGAATGCTCCGGGAATGATAAAGCATTTTATAGAATTAAATCCTTCATTATTACAAAACTCATCGGTTGCCGGTATTATAGGTAGTTATAAGAATTCTGAAAAGAAGAAGAAAAAATAGTCTTCTTTTTAATAGCTCCTTAAATGGTTCAAAGTAAATGGATTGAGTCAATTTCTATTATCTACCACAAAAACTTTTTTTATTAATCTTTGCTTTCACCAAACTATATTTGCGCATATCAATAATTTTATATGAATTTTAAGCTTAATCAAATCCCTCAAAGAGTAGAAAAGCCCCGCAAATATGGGATAACCATGATCATGGACAAAGGTCTCAGCCTGGAGGAAAGTAAAAACCTGATTAGTGCAGCCCATCCGCATATTGATATTATTAAATTGGGTTTTGGCACAGCTTACGTGACACCCAATCTTCGTGAAAAAATTGAATTATATCAGTCATTCGATATCCCTGTTTATTTTGGGGGCACTTTATTTGAAGCTTTTCTTATAAGAAACCAATTCAACGATTATATTCAACTGTGCAAGGATTTTAAGATAACTTATATGGAAGTCAGTGATGGGTCCATTACCATTCCTCATTCAGAAAAATGTGGTTACATAGAAAAGTTGACCAAATATGGCACTGTATTGAGCGAAGTTGGAAGTAAAGATGCAACGCATATTATTCCTCCATACAAATGGATAGAGCAAATGAAAGGAGAATTAGGTGCGGGTGCTTCGTATGTGATTGCGGAAGCCCGTGAAGCGGGTAATGTTGGAATATATCGTGGTACTGGTGAAGTAAGAGAAGGACTTGTGCAGGAAATACTAACCCAAATTCCTGAGCATCAAATTCTTTGGGAAGCACCACAAAAAGCACAACAACTTTATTTTCTCGAATTGATAGGATGTAATGTGAACCTGGGCAATATAGCACCTTCTGAGATTATCCCCTTGGAGGCTATGCGTATCGGCCTTCGTGGAGATACTTTCCATCTTTATCTCGACAAAGAAACAGCGTAATGAAAATTTATGGTTTGATTGGCCTTTCTTTGCGCCATTCATTTTCTCAAAGATTTTTTTCTGATAAATTTGAAAGAGAGGATATTATTGATTCTGAATACCACAATTTTGAAATAAAAAATCCTGATGAAGAGATAGCAGCTCTAAAAGGAAATCCTGATATTAGAGGACTGAATGTAACCATCCCATATAAAAGTGTAATAATTCCTTTTCTCGATGAATTAACTAATGAATGCCGGGAGGTAAATGCATGTAATTGTATTAAAGTTAAAGATGGGAAATGGATCGGTTATAATACTGATATTATAGGATTTGAAAAAACTTTTGTTCCTCATTTAAAACCTTATCATCGTAAAGCCTTAATTCTTGGTACCGGAGGGGCCTCTAATGCAGTGGCTTATGTTCTGAAAAAACTAAATATTAATTTTTTAAAAGTTTCACGAAAAAAAGAGCATACTCAAGGGGTTATTAATTACGAGAATGTATCCGGCGAACTATTAAAAGATTATAATATTGTAATCAATACCAGCCCGGTAGGCATGTTTCCCAAGATGGATGAATACCCTCCTTTGCCTTACGAATCTGTAACACCTCATCATTATTTTTTCGATTTAATTTATAATCCCGCCAAAACTTTATTTCTATCTATTGCGGAAGAATATGGAGCTTTTATTGAAAATGGAGACAGAATGCTATCTATTCAGGCTGAAGAAAGTTGGGATATATGGAATGATTAAGTGCTGAGAATCGATTTTAGCTTTTCAGGAATTCTCTCCACTTTTTTGGTTTGATAATTATAGCATATCATTCCGGTTTTTGCATGGGCAATAATGATAATGCTATCACCTCTTACTGCTGATATTGAATAAAATAGATCAAAACCAACTGCTGATATTTCTCCCGGGAATACTTTTACTGTGAGTTCATCTTTGTAAAAAGCTTCCTTCTTATATTCTATGGATAATTCACTCATAATTAGTGAAACACCTGACGCATCAAATTCTGTAAATTGATATTGACTTAAAAACTGCACTCGTGCTTCGTGGATAATTTCTACCATTGCATTATTTCCCACGTGGTTTCCATAATTTATGTCTGTTATGCGGACAGGAATGATAAAAGAGGCAAGGGAAATTTCTGGGATATTTATTTTTAATCTTGCCATGAATGGGACAAAGTTCTACTCTATATTGTTATTAGAGGCGCTGGTTACCATATCTAAAAGATTAGTAGAAGTAGGGGAAACTGTCGTGTTTAGCATGATTTTTTGCCATTTTTTGATCTCATTACTCCAAATGGGTTTGGGTGGATATTCATTATCGGCATATAGAATTAGTGTAGCTACCTTAGGTGAGATTTTTACAGGTTCACCTGAAGGCCCTTCGATCGTTAAATATTTTTTTAAAGTTTTACCTAAATCGAAGTTGTTCGACGTAATTTCTTTTTTTTCTTGCGGGCTATTAATTATAGAATTTAAAATTTGTTGATTTAATTTGATTGAATCTTCTATTATTTGGCTGGATAGATTATTAGATTTTTTGAACTGCATTTCATTGTCGGCAAGCTGTGATGGATTGTTATTATTGAAAAATAAAGTTACTAGAAGTAGGATCACAATAGAGGCTGCCGCGGCTATCCCATAATATATGAGCCTGCGTTTTCCATGCCTATGTATGTCGACAACTTTTTCATTGTATAATTTATCAGCTATGTCATCCCAGGTTTTTTCAGGGGGAGTTGCCTCGTAATGATATAGCCTGTCTTGAAAAGTTTGCATATCAGACTAATTTTTTATCTCGTTTCCTAATATTTTTTTTAAAATTCCTTTTGCTCTTGCCAATTGCGATTTGCTGGTTCCTTCGGTAATTCCGAGTATATCAGCGATCTCTTTATGAGAGTATCCTTCTATAACATGCATGTTAAAAACTGCTTTATATCCCGGCGATAATTGGTTTATCGCCCTTAAAATTTCTTTGGTAGAAAGTGAATCAAATACATCAACCCTATCATCCTCCACGGTATTCTCCTGTACTTCAGTTATATTATGATGTTTTATTTTCTTTCTGAAATGTTCAATTGAAGTATTGATGAAAATGCGTCGTATCCATCCTTCAAATGACCCTTCTGACCTGAATTTGCCTATATTTTTATAAACCTTAATAAAGCCCTCCTGCAAAATGTCATTAGCGTCATCAACATTTTCTGAATATCTCAAACAAACTCCATACATTTTCGACGAATAAATTTGATATAGCATTTTTTGCATTTGGGGGTCACCAATAATACATCCTTTTATCAAGTCGGATTCGGACGGTATATAGTTGCCTGATTCTATCAAATTATTATAAATATTTCTCAGTCTTTTAAAAGTATAGTTATTTATGATAAAAAAGCGGTTAGCTTTTCAATTGCTTTTCTCCGATGACTAAAATAGTTTTTTTTATCTATAGTCATTTCTGCAAATGTTCTGGAGGAACCGTTAGGTACAAATATCGAGTCGTATCCAAAACCAGAAGTTCCCCGTCTTGCTGCAATAATAGTGCCTTTGCATACACCATCAAAACTTTTTTCCTCTCCGTCGATGATGATACTTATCACTGTTCGAAATTGTGCTTCACGGTTATTGTGCGTTTTTAAATTGAATAATAGTTTATCAATATTGTCGTCAAAGGAGCGCCTGTCTCCTGCGTAGCGTGCACTTTTTACACCTGGCTCCCCATTTAAAACCTCTACCTCGAGGCCTGTATCTTCCGAAAAACAATTTTTACCGGTTAATTGATGAACTACTCTGGCCTTTTCCATTGCATTGGCTTCAAGAGTATCAAAAGGTTCTGGAATGTCGATATCAATACCTGCTTCTTTCATAGAAATGATATCAAACTTGTCCTTGAGAATACTCCGAACCTCAATCACCTTGTTCTGGTTATTCGTAGCAAATATTATAGTGTCCATTTAATTTAGAAAAATTTGTTGAAGACATTTCCACAGGTCTTTTTTCGCATCTTTATTGGTGATCAATTCATTCAATGGAGGGGCTGTCATAAATAGTTTTCCGCCGTACGATTGAATTTGAAAATCCGGTATTATAAATGGCAATTCTATTTCTGCCAAAAAGGTGCCAAACATTAATATTTTTTCCGACTGAAAATATTCAATCAGATCTTTATAATTTATATTATCACAGTTAGAGTAATTAACAAGGGCAATATCTTCCATCGACAATTTGCAGGCGGTGGTAAGATTTGTTAAAAGGATCATTTCTTCATCGTCTAAAAACTTGGTGGCAGAATTATTAACTAAAAAAAGTATTTTTTTTTGGTTGCCTCCAAGACTGCTTATTTTTATCCCGCTGTTATCGGCGTTTGAAATCTGTGTGGCGCCAATCAAATTTTTATTATAAAGATTCTGATATAGATAACCGGAAAATTGGATTTTATTTAAACTCATATAAACATTTTAACTTCTTTTTTTTCGTTCCTTTGCGACAAATTTAATGATATGACGACTTTAGACAATTTTAAAGTTACAAAAACTAAGCAAAGTAAATTGTCCTCCATAGATTACGATCATCTCACGTTCGGGAAATATTTTACCGATCACATGCTCGTCGCAGACTATGCGAACGGTGAATGGAGATCTGTGTCTATAATGCCTTACCAGCCAATCATAATAGATCCGTCCTGTGCTGCATTGCATTACGGACAAGCAATTTTTGAGGGAATAAAGGCTTACAGAAATCAAAAAAATGAAATAGGTATTTTTAGGCCTTACGAAAATTTTAAGCGGTTCAATATATCCGCGAAAAGAATGGAAATGCCTCAAATTCCCGAAGAAATTTTTATGGAAGGAATGAAACAACTGGTGCAGCTGGATGAGAAATGGGTACCTGAAAAACATGATTTTTCTTTGTACATCAGGCCTTTTATGTTTAACACCGATGAGATGATAGGCGTAAAGCCAGGCTCAAATTATAAATTCATGATTATCCTAAGCCCTACAGGCCCTTATTATAGCGATCCGATGCGTATTTATGCCGAAGAAAAGTATGTAAGAGCTTCAGAAGGTGGTGTTGGTTTTGCTAAGGTTGCGGGCAACTATGGATCGTCGTTGCTGGCTACATCTGAGGCAAAAGCAAAAGGTTATGACCAGGTGTTGTGGATGGATGCGACTGAACATAAATACGTTCAGGAATGTGGTACTATGAATATCTTTTTTATAATTGGTAATAAGGCCATTACACCTGATCTTGAACATGGAACTATTTTGGCAGGAATTACGAGAGATAGCGTTATTAAAGTGATTGAAGATATGGGAATGCAGGTAGAAGAGAGGCTATTAAGTATTGATGAAATAGTAGAAGCATTTAACAAAGGCTTGTTACACGAAATTTTTGGAACAGGAACCGCGGCGACTATTTCTATGATCAGAGAACTTCGTTATAGGGATTTTGTAATGAGTTTTGATACCGACAGTTGGACGATAGCTCCTAAAATAAAAAGCAGGTTAGATGATATTAAAGAAGGAAATGAGGAAGACAAATTCGGTTGGATGGTGAAAATATAAATTGCCTTGATGCTTTAAGTGAAAATGCTACTCGCTGTTCAATTGGTAAGGTATGGTTTATATACTAACATTTTGTTCACTTTTATATTTTTAACCAATCAAATAATTTTGGTTTTTCACAAACCTCCACTTACCTTTGCGGTCCAAAAAATTTAAGGTTAAAACATGCCCACCATTCAACAGTTAGTACGTAAAGGAAGAACAATTATAAGAGCAAAAAGTAAATCAAGGGCACTTGATAGCTGTCCGCAAAGAAGAGGCGTGTGCACAAGAGTTTATACGACTACTCCAAAAAAGCC
>JBDTIC010000017.1:0-9539 GCA_039936595.1 Ginsengibacter sp.
CAGCGTATCCATTGCTTATTCCCGGATTCCATCGCGGCACTTTCTTTATCATATTTACTGCTAAGTCTGCCAATTGAGTACCTTTCATAGTGCTCGCCTGTACATCGTGTACATTACCGGTTTTATCTACAGTAAACTCTCCCTTACACGTTCCCGAATTACTGTTATCAGCAAGCAATTTATTACCGTTGTTTTGAAAAATGCGGGTTACGTATCTTAACCAAGCCTCTTGGCCACCTGAAAAACTTGCAGGCTGTCTGAGCTCTTGTGAAGATTTATTAAAAGCATTGGGCTCCGATAGTGTCAGAGGTTGTAATCTGTAAGAAGCAACCGAATGGCCATTTTGCGATGCAGGAATCCATTTTGGCCCTTTTCTTATCGCATCAACAGCAAATCGGGCGAGCTGGGTTCCCTGCATAGTAGTCGCTTTTACATCACTGACCGTGCCATCCATATTGACGATGAATTTTAAAATACACGTTCCAAAATCTGCTCTTGTAAAGGAATCAAGGCTTGTCTGGATACTCTTCGCTATATATTTTTGCCATTCGCTTTGACCGCCGGGGAAGGATGCCTCATTTTCTACCTTTGTAAAAATTTTATCGGTATCACTTGAAGCTTTCCCGGTTGAATAAATGGGAGGTGTATCTTTTATAATCGCATCATCCAAAACAAAAACACCATTTTTTGCCGCGTCGCCATATTTTATTATCATATCTTTTTCATCACCTGAGTGAATGGTAAGAATTCCAGCGGTAATTGTTTTGGTTTTTAAGATACTATTAGGCTCAATTTTGCCATTTATAATTATTATTCCCCTTATAATATTAGCTTTTGTTTTTTCTGCGGGTGTAGTAAAAATAATCTTGTCAGCCGGTATAATAACTTTATTCCGTGTATCACCAAAAAAACCTTTTCTAGTTCTTTTACCAGGGATACTGTCTATGAGATTTTTATTTTTTGCAGTAGTATTTTGTTCCGCATAGTTTTCAATTCCATTTAAAATATTTCTCGCAATCATTTGTTGACTTGATGGCTTTATTAAATAGACCAAATCCTTTTGTGTAGATAGAAAACCGGCCTCTATCAATACAGAAGGGCATTGGTTGGCCCTTAAAACCCATGAAGTATAACTCTGTTGTTTCAAATCATTACCAACCGGCAACGAATAATTACTTCTAAAAGCTTTCATTATTGACGAACCAAGTAACTTACTTTGATTTACGTATTTATTGTCATTTCCCGGAATTAAAATATCAATACCACTATTTAAATTTTTCTTTTCTTCTTTATTAATATGAATAGAAATAAAGAGATCGGCTCCTTTTGAGCTTGCAAAGTTTACTTTGTCTTTCACCGACATAAACTCATCTTTATCTCTCGTTAAAACAATATTTATATTTTTATTGCCATTTAGCTCTTTTACCAGTTTGGCAATGTTGAGTGTCAAATCCTTTTCTCTAATATTGCCTTCGGCAGCACCACCATCTTGACCACCGTGACCGGCATCTACCACAACTGTTATTCTTTTACCATCATAAAGCGGTGAAGCCTTTATGCTTTTCATTTTAATGGTAAATGCAAAAAACACAATGGCTGCGAGTGGCAATACCAGCAGCCTGCTTGCATAATTTACTTTCGGATTTTTATTTTTGGTGAGCATGAGTAGTCTTCTTTTTATAGGTGAATAAAAAAAACTATTAGCGATTGAAAATCTTTGTCCGGGATAAACGGTTTGCAAGATCATTTCTGCGAAATCATTGAGGTCATTATCTTCAAGCGCCTCCTTGTCGGCTACGAACTCGTGGATCATGTACAATTCTTTTCGCATTAGCCAAAAGAATGGATTGATCCAAAAGAAGATCAACACCACACTCATAAAAATTTTATCATAAGAATGTTTCTCTTTAATATGAGCCAGCTCATGATTAAAGATCTTTTGCCCTTGTTTTGACTGAAGGTCTATTGCATTGTTCCAAAAGATCGATTTAAAAAAGGAGAAGGGAGTTCCTTTGGCATTGGTATTAATAAAACTGATGTCTTTGATTTTTGTTTCAGGAAACCTCTTTTTGAGTCTTCCTATTTTGAATAAGGAGATAAAAAATATGGAAAGAAAAATCATAGAAATGATCAAATAGCCCGATTCCAGGAGCGTTTCTGAATCAATATGGTATCCACTTTTACTATATTCTATTACTGCTTCGTCACCATAAGTGATGGTTTGTAAAATCTGTATAACCGTTCCTTTATCAGAACCAGTTTTAAATATATTGATCTTCATTAATGGAACAATCACTGCTAAGACGATGGAAGCAAGAATATAAAAGCGATTCCACCGGTGGAAGGTTTTGTTTCTTAAAGCCAAAAAATAATATCCACATAAAATGCCCGAGCAAATAATTACTTTCAATAAATACCAGGATAAAGTTATCATAATAATATTTTTTAAATTCCAGGATATGTAGCGCAGTCTGACCTTCGGTACACGACTGCTATCGTAAATCTGACGGTCTCCGTCTGATTTTTTTTATCAGCCGGATTTATTTTATTTGCCTTTTTTTAATTGCTTCAGCAACAGTTCAAGTTCTTCGATACTGAGATTATTTTCTTTCACCATTGAAGACACAATATTGCTGAATGAACCCTCATAGTATTTTTTTACAAGAGATTTCACTCTGCCTTTTGAATACACTTCTCTGTTTACGAGATAATAGTAGCGATGATTTCTCCCAAAAACTTCTATTCCAACAAAACCCTTATCTACGAGTATCTTTAAAATGGTAGCTACAGTATTCTGGTGAGGTTTCGGGTCAGGCATTTCGGCGACGATGTCGCGCAGAAAGGCGCTTTCCAGTTTCCAGATGACCTGCATTATTTCTTCTTCTGCTTTGGTTAAGATTTTCATTTTTTTATCAATTTATGTTTCTGAAAAACAAATGTATAACTAAATATTTAGTCTAACAACTATTTTATTAGTTACAATGAAAATATTTTTAAGGTGTATTTCTAATTCATGCTACTCTGTGTGTAACAAAGCAGTATCCAACACGTGGAAGAAAACCAACAGGTTTACCCGGAGCCTCAATAAATTAAATATTTTTAAAAAAATTCCCGGTTTGACTCTCTTTGGTAAGGCATGCTCATTAGCTCATTCCCCATAACGCATTTCAATTAACCCGATATCCACGGCTCGACAGGCATTCCCTCCTGGACAGTGCGCCTCGTGCGATCTTCCCGCCTGAGGCGGGCAGGCCACTGCCCAAATGCAGAACAGCACTTGTCGAATTCAAAATGCATCATTTTTAACACTTGTATAATATTTCTTTAAGGGGATATATAATTATACAATTAACTTTACGGCCTTAGTTAAAAAAATATCAAAAATTGAAATTGAAATGTCAGACGCTATCGTAGAATTAAAGAATGTGGGTATTTACCAGGGAGATTCTTTGATCCTCAGCGATATAAATATTGTGGTGAGCCGTGGTGAATTTATATACCTGGTAGGCAAAACCGGAACAGGAAAATCAAGCCTGTTAAAAACGCTATACGGTGATCTTGACTTTAAAGAGGGAGAAGCTAATGTCGTGGGATTTGATTTAAGCCAATTAGATTGGAAACAAATTCCATTTCTTCGACGCAATCTTGGCGTGATATTCCAGGACTTTCAGTTACTTACTGATAGAAATGTTAACGAAAATCTCAAGTTTGTTTTAAAAGCAACGGGCTGGAAAGATGAAAAATTAATGGATGAAAAGATCGCTGATGTTTTGGATAAGGTAGGTCTGAAAACAAAAGGTTTTAAAATGCCTTTCGAATTGAGTGGTGGCGAACAGCAGCGCATAAATATTGCACGCGCATTATTAAATTCACCAAAATTAATCCTCGCTGATGAACCTACGGGAAACCTTGATCCTGAAACTTCTGATGAGATTATGCAATTGCTGATGAGTATATGCCGTGACTACGGAACTGCCATTATTATGGCCACTCACGACTACCTCGTAATTCGCAAGTTTCCCGCGCGTACCATTAAGACTGAACGAGGAAAAGTACTTGACAATGCATCAATAGCCGCCCTATAGCGGGTGAAAATTTATGATTATACTATATTTTTTCTTGTATATAATTTATTGAATGTGGTTTCCTGTAAAAGAAAATTACAAAAAATAAGGGCCTGTTAAATAAAGCACCGAAGAACCAGTTGCTAGCCTGCATAGAAATAATCTATAAGATGGCGGGCGTTTTTCGCACTATTAAATTGTTGCTTTAAAATTTCGCTTCTCTTATTAATTTCTTCTTTAGAAAAAGATAATTGAAACAATCTGTCTATTTCTTTTATATAATCAGATGACGTTTCTGCAACACTGCAAAACATTTCAAGTCCTGTACCCTCAAGTCCGGCAGCATTAGTCACAATAAATCTTCCGTTGAAAAGCGCATTCAGTAATTTTATTTTTATCCCGGTAGTATTGAAAGAAGGTAGTAAATGGATGTGTGCGGATTGTATTAGTTCATCCATTTCCTGCTGTGAAGGGTTAGAGATTAATTGTATGTTTTTATTTTTAGAAAAATATCTTTTCAATTGCGCTGACGGATCTTTTCCCGCAACAATGAAAGAGAATTCTGATTGACTAAAAACATTTTCGATGAGCCATCTTGCGGCTTTTTCATTTTCAGTAACTGATAAATTTCCATGGTAAAGACAAAAATCACCCTTGCCGGTTTTAGAGGACACTTCGCTAAAAGGAAGAAAGACGGGAAGATAACTTATGTTTTTTGCTGAAAAGACAGTCTGATAAATAAGCTTATCTTTCTCATTTACTGCAATCAAATTACCCTTTCTTGCGATAATCTTTTCATATTTTTTTAGCAACTTGCTTTCGAGGATAAAGTATATTTTTTTATAAAAACTGGTGGTGGATTTTGCCAATTGCCGGTAATATTTATATTCCACATTGTGCAGCCGTACCATTACTTTTCTGTTATTCAATTCACCATGGTACCAATAGTAAGTACAATGGATTCCCTCCAGCAATATGGGATAATTGTCTTTTAAAATATTTTTTATTAATTGTGGATTTATCCTTGAGCTAACGATATAGGGTAAACGTAATGGAATTCCATACATTAATTTTTCCCGTTGGTAATAAATTACTTCTTCGCAATATTGGTTCAGTTCAGGTTGCTCGCCGCGCCCATATTCAAAACAGTGTAAATGAATTTTTAAACCCAGTTGATGAAGTGCTTTTAACTTATAAAAAAGATCAAAAACACCCCCGTAGTCCGGCGGATAAGGCACATCAAGACAAACAATATGGAGGTGGAGTTGGGTGATAGGTTTATTGGTTTAATGGCTTATTTGTTCATTAGTTACTTGGTTCATTGGTTCATTAGAACGCCTCCGGCAAAACTCAGGTTATTTGTTTGATATTTGCAAATTAAAAATTATTAACTTTTTTGAGTAAAAAGATTATCGTTTCTGTTATCAGCGACCTGGTTACCGATCAACGCGTACAAAAGGAATGCTGGACACTACATAAAATGGGTTTTGAAGTTTTGCTGATTGGCAGAAAAAGCAAAAGGACATTTCTTTTAAACGACTTACCTTTTAAAACAATTCGTTTTCACAATCTTTTCCGCAGAGGGCCTTTTATGTATCTTTTTTTCAACGTTCAATTGATGTTCTTATTACTTTTTAAAAAGGCAGATGTGCTATGGTCAAATGACCTGGACACATTACTTCCAAACTTTATAGTATCCAAATTAAAAAATTACCTACTGGTTTATGATAGCCGAGAGTATTTCACTGAAAGCGTAACAAAGAAAACGTCAAAGAAAATATGGGAAGTTTTAGAAAAGAAATTATTCCCCAACTTAAAAAATGTGATCACTGTAAATAATTCGATAAAAGAAGTTTATAAGAAGAGGTACAGAGTACCGATAACAGTTATCCGGAATGTTCCAAATCAATTAGCCAAAATCTGTAACGGTAACAAACCTTTGCTTCCTGCAAATAAAAAAGTTTTGATAATGCAGGGTAACGGGTTGAACGAAAATCGAGGCGCGGAAGAAGCCGTATTGACGATGCAATATTTACCTGATGAATTTATGCTATATTTTATTGGCGGAGGCACTATTCTAAGTGATTTGAAGCTGATCACCAATAGGCTGGAACTCGATAATAAAATTACTTTTATTGATTTGCTCCCCTACCCTGAAATGATGGATTATACCCGACAATGCTTCCTGGGATTGATTTTTGAAAAGATTGGCGTTAGCGATCAACACATGTTTTCACTCCCCAATAAATTATTCGATTATATACATGCCGGAGTTCCCGTTCTGTCTTCTAAAGCAGTAGAGATAAAATCAATTATTCAAGAATATCAAATAGGGACTTTTATCGAAAGTTTTGATCCAAAGGAAATAGCTAAAACAGTTGTCTCTCTTTCAGCAAATGAAGAAATTTATAATCAATGGAAACAAAACACTGTTGCCGCAGCACGTGAATTTAACTGGGAAAATGAAGAGAAAATTTTGATACACTTCATGAATAATTTATCGTAAAAGACAAAACCGAACCTGCGTTTTATTTTACATTTATTGAATAGCCTGAATCATTTTATTATGAGCATTTTTCCACTCACGATATTCCGAAGTCTCACTCACTGTATGATTGTGCCAGATAGAGATGAAGGTGCCCTGAACTTTTTTCACTTCACTAATTAAATTCAAAACCTGTAGTAGCGATTGCGCCAAATCTGTCTTACTTTCCATAAAAGCACCTTCCATCAATGTAACCGGGAATATTTTCAAGCCGGTAACTTCTTCTTTTTCCAGATCATAAAAATAAAATGGTTTACAGGTACCAGCTCTGAATCCAGCCATTCCTGAAAAACCCATAGAATAATCTTCAGTAACACCCGCTGCAATTAGGGAACAGTAAGTTCCCGGTAGCCTAAATTTTAAATAGTGCTGCCTGCTTTTGGTAATTTGTTCACCACATATTTGTTCAAGCCTTCTTTTTTCTATTTCTATCTTTTCAGGAAATTCGGTTGTAGAGTATGAAGGATGAATTCCTATATCACTATACTGCATCACGTTTCTTATCAATCTTTTCATCCACGGATTTCTATAATCCAGGTTTCTATCATTCTCAGACTTATTAGCCATCAGAAAAAAGAACACCGTTTTTAAATTAGCAATTGTGGATGCTTCGCGCAAATAGTTATAAGTATCCCATGGATCTTTTTGAAAATTCAAAAGAGTAGTAAATCTTTGATAAATATTTCTCAATCTTAAGTTTAGGATATCCTTAGCTATTGAACCAAGTGTCCTAAATGTACTTCTTCCTTTAAATTTATAGGCCACGTCAATATCATATGTCAAAAGAGTATTGAATAATGAAGCTTTTGCTGTTAAAGAAGGAAACATTTCATTCATACGATTTCTCAAAATATCACACCAAATATTAACGACCGGTATTTGTAAAAAATCGTTTTTGAAAGCAAGGCTATCTGATGCTTTGAATCTTCCATCTTCATCAGGAGCAAAAGGTAAATATTCTTCATAACGGCTAACCATATAAAACACAGATGAAAAAATATCAAATCCTAAGTCGTCATTTTCATTAGCAAATAAAACTTTTACATGTTCTTTTTGAGTAACTGTAATATGCTGCTGCCTAATCGCTGTTTCAAATAAGAAGGGCGTTGCTTTTATAAAAAAACTATCTCCAATTCTCGCATCAGAATAATTTATTTTTTCTTTTGCATACCTGATAAATACATTGGAGTCGGTAGTCACTCGATATTCTATTCCAAAATCCAGCTTAAAGATCAATTCGAAAACATATTGGCATCGTTCAGAATTTTCCGGGATATATACAAGCAACATAATTTAGGGTTAAAAGTACAGCTTTGGGTCACGACACTTCAGCTTTGAGTTGTCAGCCTCTGGCCGGGCTCAAAGTAAAGTTGTGACATTTTCGTTGTTTGCACAAATTGCAGATATAATAATTGGAGAATTACGTAGATTTCAGAAAATTATTTCAATGAAATACGCATTTCAACCAGTTGTTTTACTTTTAATGATGTCAATAGTTTCTTCAACCTCAGTAGCCCAATACAAAACCGATAAAAAACTTGAGCAACAGTTAAAACCTTTAATTGATTCGTTTCATGGTACCGCGGGCATATATGTTCTGAATTTGAAAAGTGGAAAAGAAGTCTCTATCAACGCAGACACTATTTTTCCAACAGCCAGCATTATTAAAATTCCGATTATGGTCGGGATATTTAATAAGATAGAACAGGGCATTTTAAAATACCGGGAACCATTATTATACCGCGATAGCATGTCTCACGGGGGCTCAGGATTAATACAATTTTTTAAAGACAGCACAAAAATTGAACTAAATGTAGCGATTAGCTTAATGATATCTTACAGCGACAATACTGCCGCCATCTGGTGTGAGAATATGGCTGGAGGAGGAATCGAAATTAACTCATGGCTTGCTAAGAATGGATTTCAGTTTACCCGGCTCAATTCCCGCACGCAGGGACGTGAAAAAGAAAAAGAAGGATTTGGATGGGGACAAACAACACCACGCGAAATGGCTCAGTTAATAGTAATGATCAGAAAAGGAAAAGTGATTAGTCCTTCGGCCAGTGGCCGGATGTATCGGGATCTCACCCATATTTTCTGGGATGGGTATGCCCTTTCACAAATACCTCCTGAAATACAGACTGCCTCCAAACAAGGCATGGTAGATGCTTCGCGTTCTGAAGCTGTTTTAGTAAATGCGCCGCATGGCGATTACGTATTTTATATAGCAACAAAAAATAATAAAGATACCAGTTGGGTGCCCGACAATGAAGCCTGGCAATTAGCACGAAAAGTATCTTCCTTAATATGGAAACATTACGAACCAAATTACCATTGGGCACACGTGGATAGCGGAAAATATGATAAATAAGTTCTTTGCATTTCTAAACATGACTAAGCCTTGCTATTGAAATTGATTGATGAGTAATATTGACATCACTTGTTAATCAACCGCAGAGACTTGAATAAATTGTGAAAACCTTGCTCAAATAATCAAATTAATATTACATTTGCAGCCAATTATAAAATTTATTTTAAACAAATGTCTTATTTAACTTCAGAAAGCAAAACAAAATACTATTCAGAATTCGGAGGAAATGCCGCCAATACAGGCTCCAGTGAAGCCCAGGTAGCTATTCTTACCGAAAAAATAAATCACCTCTCTAAACATTTAAGTACCAATAAAAAAGATTTTAGTACGCAACGTGGATTAATGCAGATGGTTGGTAAAAGAAAAAGTTTGTTGGCCTACCTTGGTAAACATGATATAAACGGGTATCGCGCATTAATTGAAAAGTTAGGACTTCGTAAATAATTTTGTTTTACAATTATATTGTTAGCTATTCCCAACTGAATATACGGTTGGGTTTGTTTTTTTAATTACTTAATTTAAAAGATGAATATTCCAAATCCAATAAATGTAACCTTCG
>JBDTIC010000018.1:0-3915 GCA_039936595.1 Ginsengibacter sp.
AAACTGTTTCCATGGGGTTCTTTGAGTTATCCGTTTTGTCCTTATGGACTATCTTCTCAGCCCATGCAAGCTGCACTGAGTCAGGTTTTCGTACATTGAGCGTGAGCTCCATTTGCGCTGCCCCTAAGGGTACCCAATCTTTGTATTTCAGGCCCTGATATACCCGGAATACTTCCTGGGCTACATCATTAGCAACTATCCGCATCTTCGCATAAGGTGGATATTTTTCGGGTTTCCCCCCGAAATTAATATTATTTACATCACCTTCGGTACCATTCGACATAACAGCCACAAATGGCGGATCCTGCCTGTCTGCTTTTAATAATTCCTGGATACGGTCGGCAAACACTGCAAAATAATCTGCGGAAATATCGCCCTTTGGCACTCCCCCTACATAGTGTAATGAATAATTAGCAAATACAGCTATGGGGCTGCCTCCCAGAGTTTGAACGGACAGGAACGAAACTTCCGGATCAGTGGGGCCTGCGGGTTCAAGTAGATTAGGGTTACCAATCCCCGGATTCATTTGAACCTGTTCCATTTTCCCAAATGGATTAAGTACCGGAGACTTCAATTTCCAGCGACGGTTGAAAACATGCTGAGGTACTCTACCTACTCCCCAACCTATCCTTGCAGGCTTCAGGTTATTCACTGCTACCCTTACTCCATCAGCTATGCGATTTGCAACAAATTGTTGATACGTATCAAGTGGCTTAGGCAATTTCGATCCCTTGGCAGAATGATCACGAATACTAAGAGAAGGTTCAGGTGGATTAATTTCCGGACCTGCCCAAACTGAAGAATGAGCATGCGTAGATGACATCGTGATATGCTCCTTTGGTATTTGTATTGCTTCAAAAATCATCCGTTTGGCCTCGTCAAACACCTCACGGGGTATTTCCACATTATCAACAACCACAAAAACCAGTTGAATCTTACCGTCGTCCAGAGCCAGAGAACGCACATGTAACTCGTCATGTATATGGGTTGCCAAAGGCAGAGGAAGCCATCCTCCGGCTATACCTTCTCCTAAATAGGGGGTAATGTTAGCAGTTGATGCACCTGCCCGAAAAACCGGGTTCTGACTATACGCAGCGGAAGCGGAAAAAGGTCGAAATAATACACTGCCTTGTTGGTTAAAAAATATCCGCTGAATTCCCAAAGATGGCAGAGCATTCGAGTTCAATTTTGCACTGGCCTGCTGAAAAGTTGCCAATATTAATATTGAAGTAATTTTTGTAAACAAAAATATACCGAAAAATTTTTTTTGTATCGGTCTAAAGAAGCTAGTTTTTAAACCCATAAGTATAATTTTTTAGTAGTTGAGTAATGACAAACCAGAAACCATTAATTAGTGAATACTAAGATTTGATCAACGCATATTACAATCACTTACAGCCTTATTTTTCATAAGTAACCTTAATTTGTACCTTACTTGCAACCTAGCATAAATCTTTAAGCTCACCTCAATAACCAGGGTTCTGCGTTAACTTTCCCTGGCTTAAATCAATTTCAGTCTGTGGTATAGGTAAAACTTCATTAACCCCATCTTTAAAGCTGCCTTTCGTCGTGTTATATTTTTGTGAATAGGCTCTAAGTACGGTTCCTGCACGTCCTTGTCTAACAAGATCGAAAAAACGCTCATTCTCCATACCGTACTCCACACGCTGCTCATGCCAGATCGCCACTCTCAATTGTTCTTTATTCGTAGTAGCTACATCAGGTAAAACAGATGGGTTCCCTTGCCTTGCACGTTTCCTCACCTCATTTAATGCCCACAACGCTTGTGTAGTATTGCCATTCTCGTTTGCAGCTTCTGCATACCAAAGCAAAAGCATCCCATATCGGTATTTAATAAAATTTTTCGGGGAATTGCTTGGATCTCCAGTGGGCGGGTATTCATCCAAATTTAAGTAGGGTTTCAAACTCATGTATCCTGTCTCACTGTTACCAACATCAGCAATCCTGCCGTCCGGGAGAATATCACCGGCCTTGTAAACAGTTTGCCATAATCTGGGATCACCAGGCTCAAACTCATCAACAAAGTCCTGAGAAGGACAACAAAATCCGTAGCCATACATTCCTGCACTTCCTAAAACAATCGTGGCGTGGTTTTGAGCAGCTGTAAACTGAGCAGAATAAGCGTGGTTAATCTCAAAAATATTACCTGGTCCAAATTCACCGGCAGTAGTAAAAATATGATAAAAATCAGGGTCAAGGCTATATTCGTTTGATTCTATCACCTTATTAAACCATAGTTCAGCCTGCTGAAAATTTTTCTGATAAAGATATGCTTTCGCCAAATAGGCCTGAGCGGCACCTTTTGTAGCTCTGCCCAATTCATTAGAAGTTATCGCACTTCTAAGAGGCAATACATCGGCTGCTTCAGTCAAATCCTTAACAACCTGTGCCCAAACAATATCCTTTGAATCTCTTGTAACTTTACTGGCATCAACTTGAGCGTTGGTAATAAGAGGTACATCTCCAAATAGTTTAACAAGACTAAAATAATGGTAGGCTCTTAAAAATTTAGCCTCCCCTATTATCCGGCTTTTTGCACTTTCATCCATCTTTATTCCCGGAACATTTTCAATAACAAGATTGCTTCGATGAACTCCCAGGAAGCCATTTGCCCAGGAGTCTTGCGCAATAAAATTTGATGAATTTACATTGAAGTTTGCTAAATCAAACATCCAATCCCCATCAGAAGGACCCTCACCTCCTTTTAAGGCATTATCTGTTACAATATCGTAAATGGAATAATTATCCATTGCATAGGATATGTTTACATTATAGGCGGAGACTATAGCTTGAAGAGCATCATTTTCAGACACATACGCTGAACTTTCAGATACTACTCCTATGGGTTCTTTCTCCAACATTTTTGTACATCCAACAGTTAATAAAATAACTATCAGGTAGATTTTTGTAATTCGTTTCATTGTAATACTAATTAACTATATTAATTTTTAAACTTATTAGCCATCTATTAAAACCTAAGATTTAAACCTGCAGTAATAGTTCGGGCCTGCGGATACAATCCACTATCCTGCCCGATACTTAACGAAGATCTATTACTGATTTCAGGATCAAATCCAGGATATTTGGTGATTGTAAGCAGATTCTCAGATGCGATATAAATCCTTATTTTTTTGATTATATTCATTTCCTTTAAAGGTATAGTGTATCCAAGTTGTATATGTTTCAGGCGCAGGTAAGACCCATTTTCGACGAAATACGTGGACTCTCTCAGATTATTATTAGGATTATTCACGTTGACCCTTGGAATCGAATTACCCGATCCCTCACTTTTCCATGCATTCAGCATTTGGAGGTCATAATTGAAAAAATTACTTCCTTCAGTTCCCGACTTCCAGTTTGCATAAATATCATTCCCGGAAACTCCCTGTAATGCTAAACTCAGATCAAACTGTTTCCATCCAAAATTAGCCATGAGCCCATACATCAATTCCGGCCACGGATTACCTATTTTAGTCCTGTCATTCTGATCTATAACCCCATCATTATTCAAATCTTTAAATCGAATGTCTCCCGGAGCAGTTCCATTAGTCTGAAAAGCATGTTTCTGTACCTCTGCAGCGGTTTGAAATAGCCCATCCATCACATATCCATAAAATTCACCTATTGAAGAACCAACGGTGGTTCTTGCGTTTCCGCTGCTAATGAAAGCCAGGGAATTACTTAGCCTTGTTACCTTATTAGTATTGTGTGATAAATTAACTGAAACATCGTAAAAAAATGAGCCTGGTGCAGTTTTTCGATATCCAAGAGAAACTTCAATACCTTTATTCAACACATCGCCTCCATTAGTAAATCCTGGCGTCTGAACTCCGGTAAAAGCCGGAATTGGGATTCTTAACAACATATCTGTCGTTTTTCTATTGTAGTAACTCG
>JBDTIC010000019.1:0-2720 GCA_039936595.1 Ginsengibacter sp.
CTGCCCATTTCTTTGTAAAAGATACAGATCATCCTTATATTCAAGAAAAGCCTTTTGATTGGATACGTGGTTACCAGGTCGGTGGTAAGTCTCTGATGTGGGCAAGAGCTACGCAGCGATGGAGCGATTTTGATTATGAAGGCCCTGCGAGGGATGGCTTTGCAGTTGACTGGCCCATACGTTACAAGGACATGGCTCCGTGGTATAGTCATGTGGAAAAGTTTGCAGGTATCTCGGGCAATATGGATGGGCTATCGCAGTTGCCCGATGGTGAATTCCTGCCTCCCTTCCCATTAAATGCTGTGGAAGATTATTTCTAACAAAAGATGCACGAAAAATATGATCATCGTCACGTCATCAGCGAAAGGATTGCTCATCTGTCGAAACCCAATCCAATCCACCTGGAGCAGGGTCGGGGCCAGTGTTTAAGCCGTGAACTCTGTGCAAGGGGCTGCCCTTTGGGTTGCTATTTCTCAAGTAATTCTTCTACGATTCCATGGGCTGCAAAAACAGGCAACTTAACCTTACGGCCTTTTTCTGTAGTTCATTCAGTAATTTATGATGAGCAGAAAAACAAAGCAATTGGAGTACAAGTTATAGATGCCAATACAAAGGAATCTATTGAATATTATGCAAAGGTGATTTTTGTAAATGCCGGTGCCTTAAATAGTAATTTAGTACTGCTAAATTCTGTTTCCCATCGCTTTCCTGCAGGACTGGGAAATGATACAGGCATTATGGGCAAATTTGTAGCTTTTCATAACTACAGTGCCCGAATTAGCGCGCAATACGAGGGGCTAAAAGAATTTACAACTATTGGGAGAAACCCGGCGGGTGGTGGTTATATGCCCCGGTTTAGAAATTTATTTAAGCAGGAAACAAATTTTCTGCGTGGCTATGCGGCCGGCTTTTCCGCATATCGTAGTTCAAACCGACATGCTGATGAGGTTGGAATTAACTTTAAAGAAAATCTGTTGAACCCCGGCATTGGCCCGTGGCGGGTGGGATCACATATGATGGGCGAAACTATTCCTAAAGAGACCAATTTTGTGACCCTGGATTCCACACAAAAAGACAATTGGGGAATTCCTTTATTAAAAATATCAGTGGTATATGATGAGAACGATGAAAAAATGAAAAAAGATTATTTTGAACAGTTTACTGAGATGTTTACAGTAGCGGGTTTCACAGACATTAAGATACAGAATTCTACTCAAAACCCCGGGATAGATATCCATGAAATGGGTGGTATAAGAATGGGAAACGATCCCAAAACATCCTTGTTGAACAAATGGAATCAATTGCATTCGTGCAAAAATGTATATGTAACGGATGGTGCCTGTATGACGTCGACTTCTACCCAAAACCCCTCTCTGACTTTTATGGCATTAACAGCGAGAGCTGTTGACCACGCAGTAACGCAACTAAAAAAAGGTGATTTATAATATTAATAGTTACGATAATGAAGTGTGACTTGTAATTATCTTGAATCGTTTAACTATTTTTTCAATTACAATTATGAGACAACTAACTGAGTTTAATAATACGGCTCTTATGCACAAGAGAAAGGATGCCTTACGTGGTAATAATACATTTATCAAAGTAATGCTTTGTCTCTTTCTTTTAATTATTACAAGAGGAGACGCTGCCGCATCAAAAGATCCGGATTCCGTTCTTCATAAACTAGGATATTCCATAATTCCAACACCCCAACAGGCAGATTTAACTTCTAACAACATATTGATTGACGATTCCTGGCAAATCTTGTCGAAGGTGGGGGATGATATTTCGGTTACAGAGCTTATTCAGTATGTTGAAAAGTTTCATGGAATACCGTTTAAAGGAAAAAGCTCAAAGAAGATTATATTAAATATAGTGCCGGGTGTGGTTAATGGTTCTAAAGATTCCGGGTTAAATAACCAGGGCTACCTTTTAAAGATTTCCTCAGAAGAGGTACAGGTAACAGGAAATAGTAAAGCTGGACTTTTTTACGGTGTACAAAGTCTTCTCCAGTTATTTAGAAAGGCTGGCCCGGGTCGGTTAGGTCTGCCTGAAGGAGAGATCCGGGATTGGCCAAATCTTCAATTAAGAATAATTCATTGGGACACGAAAAATCACCTGGATCGTATTTCTTCTCTTAAAGAATATATTGATAGATTGGCTCGCTTAAAGATCAATATGGTCTCATTTGAAATTTGGGATAAATTTAAATTTCGAACTGATCCGGATATAGCAGTTAAGGATGGTTTTACTCCCGCCCAACTCCAGGATCTTGTAAATTACGGCCTGGAAAGACACATTCAAATAGTGCCTAACATTCAGGCTCCTGCACACATGCAATGGGTATTGAATCTTCCGAAGTATGCGCATCTCAGGGCGGATGGAAGTGATTACCAGGCATGTATGTGCGATCCTGAAACTTACAAATTAATCTTCTCACTATACCAGGACATTATTGATGCTACAAAGGGGGTTGAGTATTTTCATGCTTCCACCGATGAAGTTTATTATGCAGGAATATGTAAAAAATGTGCTTTATACAACCCTGAAAATAGAAGTCTCGCTTTTGTTGATTTCGTAAATAAGGCACATAATTATCTGGCAAAGCAAAATAGACGGATGATTTTTTGGGGAGAGTGGCCCCTGGCACCCGAACACATAAAGTTATTACCCCCGGATATAATAGAAGGAGTTTTAGGCTCATCTTATTTCGTAGGACG
>JBDTIC010000020.1:0-5281 GCA_039936595.1 Ginsengibacter sp.
TGGTTCTTTGATCGCTGTGGAAGAATCATCATCAACCAATCATAAGGCCATTTCAAATGCCTGGTATCTGGAGGCTTTGGGTAACAAAGGATTGGGAAATACCTCTGAAGCCAGGAAACTTTTTGAAGCCGCGGTTAAGGAATACAATGGTAACTTATGGGCCAGGATTATGATGGAAAATTAATTAAAAATATAGTTTAGATTTATCGGTAGGCTGATAGTTCGCAACAATTTAATTTAGCAAAAATTAGATATAATTTGTTAAACTTAGTTTTCAAATTATATATTTTGAAACGATCATTAGTAAAAAGAGTTTCAGAATTACCTTATTTACGCTTTATCACAGGTTCAACTTAAAGAACTAATCGAGAGTTTGATAGAGCGAACTGGACTGAGAACTGAAATAAAGTAGTTCCCTGCCTAATCCTATCCGGTAATATCTCATGAACTTAAAGAAAGGAATGAGTTAATCATAAAAATTATTAAGAACAAAAAAATTAAAATGTCACTTAGAATTTCTCTTGTCTTTGCCGGAATATTCTTGTCTATTGCAGTTTTTGCTCAGAGAGATACGATTCCTTTGAACGACAACTGGTTATTTTCAATCAATACAAACCAGGAAGACATGGTAGAACCTTTTTTTTTAAAGGCCGAAACAGTAAACCTTCCTCACACATGGAATGTAAATAAAGGAACTGAAATGTATTATGGATGGGGATACTATCAAAAGAAAATGTATATCCCTGCCGATTGGAAGAATAAGAATCTGGTATTACAATTTGGAGCTGTAAACCATACTTCATTTATTTATGTAAATGGTAAAAAAGTAGGTGAAAATATTGGAGATGGGTTTGATAAATTTTATATCAACCTTAATGGAAAATTAAAATATGGAAAAGAAAATATTATTTATGTTGCTGTAAATAACGATTACGGAAGAAATAAGGTTCCCTTTGGCAGTTCGTTCGACTGGGCCAACGACGGTGGTATCATTCGACCGGTGTCACTTATATTGAGTGGAAAGCCCGCTGCAAATTATATACATGCAGAAGCAAAATTAAATATTACAGATAGTTCTGGAAAACTGGAAGTTAGGCTTGGTTATGATAAACCATTTAGTAAAAACCTAATTTTCAAAATAACTGTTGCAGAAGAAAACCAGCCAACACAAAACATCGTGGTCTCAACAACAGCAAAACCGGAATGGATAAATAACGAAGCTGTAGTTGATCTTTCATTGTCTAACGTGCATCCCTGGCATTTTGATTTTCCCAACCTTTATCGTGTAAACATTACCGTGATTAACAATAAAAGAGTAGTTGACGACATAAGCGCGAACGTGGGCTTTCGTGAAATTAAATTTGAAAACGGAAAGACTTTTTTAAATGGAGAAAGAGTAAAATTAATGGGCGTAGAATGGACTGCCGGTTCTAATCCCAATTTTGGATTTGCAGAACCCGACACAGAAATTGTTCGCATGGGGAAATTAATGAAAAATGTAAATGCGATTTTTACACGTGAGCATTTTCAGCAAAGCGATGTGTTCTATGATTTTTGCGACAGGAATGGGATTATCATTCAGCAGGAAGTGCCATTATGGGGTCCGGAAACGCCAGCCAACGATACGATTCGCAGCATTGCTTTGAGGCAGTTGGAAACGATGGTACGCAATCTTTACAATCATCCTTCTATCTATTCATGGGGCGTGGGAAATGAGTTGAGAGGCCGTGCAGCGGATATGAAAAAAATGATTGCCGATTTGATCAGTAAGGCCCGCTCTCTTGATCCATCAAGGCATGTAGCTTATGTAAGCAATACGCTTACAAGTAGTTTTTACAACAATCCAAAGTTTGTTCCCGATGCGGCCAGTGATGGTGATTACCTGATGATGAACGAATATGGTGGAAGTTGGTGGGATATTCCCGTTGGGGAAATTGGTTTCTATTTGGATAGTGTGCATAAAAGTTATCCGGATAAACCCTTTTTTATTTCTGAATTTGGCTTGTGCGAACCCAACTTCAGGGGTGGTGATGAAAGAAGATTACAGGATTTAATATATCACATGAGCCTTTATGAAAGTAAGCCTTATGTGGAAGGAGCCATTTATTTTGATCTTACTGATTATCGCACCCATTATCCGGGTACCAACGAAGACAACAAATACAGAAGAAGAATTCATGGGATTTACGATATGTATGGCAATGCAAAACCTTCTATGAAGGTTTTGCGCGAAATGTCTTCTCCTGTAGAACTTCCTGGCGTAAAGCAGTTGAATAATGGAAAAATGAGTGTGGAAGTATTGGGAAGTATCGGATTGCCACAACATACAGTGAAAGGATACAAGTTGTATTTGTCTGATAAAACAGGTAATTATGACAATACAAAAGCATACGATATCCCTGACGTGAAGCCTGGTGAAAAAGTGTATGTGGAGGTGGATGATAAATATGAAGGACAGGGAATTATAACAGTGGTAAGGCCTACGGGTTATGTGGTATCTCAGAAATCTTTTTATATCAGTTTAGATTGAATTCGAAGCAGTGCCACTGATAAAAAATGGATTTTTTACACAGGATAATTAATTCAATCATACAGTATAAAATAATTATTTTATGAATAGAAATTACAATTCTTTTTTATGTGTATTTGTTGTTCTCTGTTTTGTCTTTCAATCGTGTACAACAAAGCAACCACAGCAAGATCAACGCCCCAACATCATCTTCATCATGAGTGATGACCATGCTTACCAGGCTATCAGTGCTTATGGCGATAGCCTGAATCATACGCCGAATCTTGATCGGCTTGCTAAAGAAGGTATGTTATTCAATCGTGCTTTTGTAAATAATTCCCTCTGCGCGCCAAGCCGTGCTGCTATCTTAACGGGTAAATTCAGCCACATGAATGGGATCAAAGGCAATGGTGACGAGGTATTTGACGGTTCACAGGAAACGTTTCCAAAATTATTACGACAGGCAGGATATCAAACCGCACTGATCGGTAAATGGCATCTGGTTTCTAATCCTACCGGTTTTGATTTCTGGAACATTTTGCCAGGGCAAGGCGATTATTACAATCCCGATTTTATTGATTCCACCGGAACAAAAAGAGTGGAAGGTTATGTAACAGATATTACGGTAGATAAGGCTATCAACTGGCTGAATAACCGTGATACAACAAAGCCATTTTGTGCCCTGGTCTGGAACAAGGCTCCTCACCGCGATTGGATGTCTGCCATAAAATACCTGCATGAGTTCGATAGCGTAAAGATTCGGGTTCCTGTCACTTTTTTTGATGATTACAGTACACGCACCCGTGCAGCCAAAGAACAAAAAATGGAGATTTCTAAATGGCTGTCTCCTAACTATGATTTAAAAGAAGAAATGTTTCCGAAGGAAAATCATCGATATGATGACCTTTGGAGAAATGTATTTAGCCGCCTGACGCCGGAAGAACAACAGGCCTTTCTCGAAGCCTACAAACCCAAAAATGACGCCTTCAGGAAAGCAAATCTCAGCGGGAAAGAATTGGCTATCTGGAAATACGAACGTTATATGAAAGATTATCTCAGAACCATTCAGTCTGTAGATGATAATGTAGGGCGTTTGATGGAATATCTGAAAGAAAAAGGGCTGGACAAAAACACCATTGTTATCTATACGTCTGACCAGGGGTTTTACTTAGGCGAGCATGGATGGTTTGATAAAAGATTTATGTATGAAGAGTCTTATCGTACTCCCCTGATCGTTAGATGGCCAGATGTAATAAAATCCGGAAGCATCAATAATGACCTGGTAATGAATCTTGATCTTGGAGAAACATTACTTGATGCTGCGCATATAAAGATTCCAGCTGACATGCAGGGAAAAAGTATGTTGCCGGTTTGGCAAGGGAAAACTCCTGATGACTGGCGCAAGTATGTGTATTATCATTATTACGAATCCGGCGGGGAACATAATGTAGCAAAGCATGTTGGGGTTCGTTCCGACAGGTATAAGCTGATCTATTATTATGAAAATAATGATTGGGAATTATACGACTTACAAAAGGATCCGAATGAATTACACAACGTGTATAACAATACTGATTTTACGCAAATACAGCAGAATTTAAAAAAACAATTGAATTTATTGGCAGAACAATACAAAGACACTGAAGTAGTAAAGATGAATATTGGTAAATAGAGTTCCGGTGATCGAAAAATTTCACAAATCAATGAACTTTGAATCAAAGATGAAAAGATACCAGATTATTCATTTCGTGATTTTAATTACAGCTATTTTCTTTGTTTCTTCAACGCTTTTTGCACAAGACAATACTATTGGAATTCCCGTTCCCAATAAACAACAACTTGCCTGGCAAAATGCAGAGTTGGGTGTTATATTTCATTACGATCTTCACGTTTTTGATTCCTCAAAATACGTGCAATCAGAAAATAGGATTACGCCTATTGCTGACTATAATATTTTTGAACCTGCTAAACTGGATATGGATCAGTGGGTGATTGCAGCAAAAGACGCAGGTGCCAAATTTGCGTTATTAACGGTAACACACGAAACCGGTTTTGCATTATATCAATCAGATGTAAATCCGTATTGCATGAAAGCATTGAAATGGAAAAGCGGAAAAGGTGATATTGTGCGGGACTTTGTAGAAGCGTGTAGAAGGTATGATATTCAGCCGGGGCTATACCTGGGAATAAGATGGAATTCTTTTTTTGGTGTCCATGATTTTAAAGTGGAAGGAGAAGGACAGATGCAGGAAAATCGCCAGAAATATTATAATGTAATGGTAGAAGGTATGGTTAAGGAGCTTTGTACGCGTTACGGCGCTCTATTTGAAATATGGTTTGATGGTGGTGCTAGTAGTCCTGCAAAGGGAGCGCCTGACGTGTTGCCGATTGTGAAAAAATACCAGCCTGATTGCCTGTTTTATCACAGCGACCAGTTGGCAGAAGCAAGATGGGGCGGCTCTGAAAGCGGAACAGTCGGTTATCCCTGTTGGTCCACCTTTCCTTATCCTTTTACCGGTTCAGGCGAAAGTGCAATTCCAGGTATTTCTCTCAATAATTTTTCATTATTAAAACATGGGGATTCTACTGGAAAATTCTGGATGCCTGCCATGGCGGACGCACCGCTTAGAGGATACGATGGGAGACATGAATGGTTTTGGGAACCCGGAGATGAGAGCCATATTGAGCCATTAAATAACCTACTGGAAATGTATTATAAATCCGTAGGAAGAAATGCCACTTTAATTTTGGGTTTAACACCGGATAACAGCG
>JBDTIC010000021.1:0-9784 GCA_039936595.1 Ginsengibacter sp.
GATGCAACGAGTGGACGGGCTTTTCAGGTGTATTATAAAAGGACCGTCTCGTCCACAAATGACGTCAATGAATTTGCAAAAAGAAAATTATTTGATCAGACGGTACGACCCGTTACAGCGAATCAAATACTTTCAAGCTCTCATTTTCCGGAAAAATACAATGGTAATTTTTTAGTGTATAATGTTATTGGTTTTCAGGGAATAAAAAGATATCGACTTGATTATAAGGGAGAAGGTGTGGTAGAAGGAACGGAAGCGGGGGATTTAATATTCACCGGTAAAGATCCTACTTTCAATCCCAATTCAGAAGCCAAGCCTCGGGAATTCCCCAAGGATTATACAGGAGATCCCAATTTCCGTCCAACCGATGGTGTGGTCGGACCCGATGGAGCTCTTTACTTTAGCGATTGGCAAAATGCAGTGATAACACATTCTCCATATAACCTACGTGACCTAAGTCGCGATCATGCACATGGAAGAGTTTATCGTATATCTGCAAAAAATCGTCCGCTTGATAAACCAGTAAAAGTAGATGGAGCAAGTATTGAAGAGCTTCTTGAATTATTCAAAAGTCCTGAAGATGGAACCCGTTACCAGGCAAGAGTCGAGTTGAGTGAAAGAGAGAGCACCGAAGTTCTTGCAAAAGCGCAACAATGGGTGAATAAGTTAGATCCACAAGTTGAAGAAAATTCACTTCCCATATTGGAGGTATTGTGGCTGTATCAACAGTTTAGTGTACCCAATAGAGAACTTTTAAAAATTGTATTAACATGTCCTGAGGAACGGGCGCGGCTTGCAGCTCAGAAAGTGGCATGGGCCTGGAGTGATAGAGGCACCCATCAGAATGCCAGTTCAGATTCTACTATCGTAGGAATGCAATTTCGCACCTACTATGAATCGTGGTGGAATAATAAGGTAAAGGATTCTATAGCTGTGCAGGAACAGGCCAAAGAAGCTATCCCGACCAATAAGCCGACAGATGCTCCCTTACCGGCAAGTAAAAGAATTGTATTGGATAAAAAGGGGATTGGTCCGGTAAAAGATATAAAATTACCCAAAGAAATCAATGCTGAGATGGTGTCAGTAGGTAAGGAGCTTTTTGATACCAAATGTATCTCCTGCCATATTGCTGAAAAGAACTTGGTGGGCCCTGCTCCAAAAGGAATACTGGAACGCCGGTCACCGGAATGGATCATGAATATGATTATCAATCCGACTGAAATGCTGAAGAAAGATGACTTTGCCAAAGAGTTGCTGGCTGAATTTAAGGGAGTACCTATGATCAATGAACAGATTACAGAAAAAGAGGCACGGGCTATATTGGAATATTTTCGAACCCTGTAATAATATCATATCAGGTTATAATAACTGAGAGAAGCAAGAATAAATAATTAAAGATTTCGGTTAAAAAGAATTACGAGATCCAACGGATAGGAACACTAAATTTATAATGACCCATATTATTTCACACAAAACTACTTGGGAAAGGCCTAAAAAGCTGCGGATTGGGATAATTGGATTATCGGTTCATAGTGCTGCTTTTACAGAGATCGTAAATTCGGAAAAGACAAATCCGGTCTTTGAGGGATGTAAAGTAGTGTCTCTTTATGAACCACCGGTTAATAGAGATGTAGAATTTTCGGACAATCAAATTTCGGAGTTTAAATCTACTATAAAAAATCAGGGAGTAAGATTGGTAGATTCGATGGATGCAGTCCTGAAAGAATCAGATGCAATAATGATTTTGACCAATGATGGACGTCCTCATTTGGAAGAGATTCTTGCAGTCCTCAAATCAGGAAAGCCTGTTTATGTTGACAAACCGCTGGCGGATACTTTTCAGGGAGTTAAGGCTATTTTTAAGGCTTCGGAAGAATATAATGTCCCGATTTTCACCTCTTCAGCCTTGCGATATGGGGATGGATTTCAATCCGATATTCAGAACGGTGCGATAGGAAAAGTGTTGGGTGGGGAGGCTTATGGGCCAGCACCCATCCAGAAGGCACATGTTGACTTATTTTGGGACGGCATACATGGTGTGGAGTTATTGTACACAATAATGGGCAGTGGATGTCAGTCAGTTCGGCGAGTGAATAAGGAAGATGAAGATGTGGTCTTTGGTACCTGGGAGAATGGTCGTATTGGTACGTTTCGTGGTATAAGGAAGGGCAAAATAGGGTTTGGTGGAAAAGCTTTTGGTTCTGATGGAATTGCTGTTATGGGAAGCTTTGCGGGATATAAGCCTTTGGTGGTGGAAATCGTAAAATTTCTCCGGTCGGGAGTTTCGCCCATCAGAAAAGAGGAAACGTTGGAGTTATATGCATTTATGGAGGCGGCAAAAAGGAGCAAAGAGTCTAATGGCCAACTGATAGTTATATCAGATATTTTAGATTAGAAATATAATTATTACGAAGGGAAAAGCCCTGTTTGGACAGATTCGATAAATTTAATGTTTAATAAATTAATGCTTTCAGAGATTGTAGAAATCCTGCCAGGTTTTAGTTGATCCGCTAAAAAACGGTTTAATATAAAACACAATGACAGAAATTAAAATGCTATACAAAAACTGTCAGGTCTGATGATTTTTTAAAAAATAATAATTGTTTAGTCCTGTGAAAAAGATCATGATAGCCATCGGTTTTGTGAACATGTGACTTTCTTGACTGGATGGAATAATAAACAAAATTTTTAATCAAAAAAGAATAGAATGAAATTAAGTAGAATTAACAGATTGTTTAACGTAAAATCAGGGCATTGCTTTGACGTAGCGATAGATCATGGATTTTTTAATGAATTGACATTTTTATCAGGAATTGAAAATATTCAAAAATCAGTCAAGGTTTTGATAGATGCCAATCCTGACGCGATACAATTGACAGTCGGTCAGGCGGTTCATTTGCAATCTGTTCCCGGTAAAACAAAACCTGCATTAGTTTTGAGAACAGATGTGGCGAACGTTTATGGCCCTGAATTACCTGATGTATTGTACAGTAGAATGATAGAAGAGCCAGTATTGCAAGCCCTGAGACTCGATGCAGCTTGCGTGGTTGTGAATTTATTTCGCATCCCGGGTGCACCGGAAGTAACAGATCATTGCATACAAAACATACTTAGGTTAAAGGTGATGTGCGATCATTATTCCATGCCTTTAATGATTGAACCTTTGGTATTCCGGGCCAATAATGAGGCTGGAGGTTATATGGTCGATGGAAATATCAAATTGATAACACCTTTGGTCCGGCAGGCCGTGGAACTCGGTGCGGATCTGATAAAGGCTGATCCGACAGACGATGTAGCGGAATATCATAAGGTAATAGAAATAGCTGGTTCTATTCCCGTTTTAGTTAGGGGAGGAGGACGTGCAGAAGATGAAGAAATCCTGGAGCGTACCTATCTTTTGATGCAACAGGGCGCCAAAGGAATAGTGTATGGGAGGAATGTGGTTCAGCATGATAATCCCGGTGGTATGACAAGAGCGCTAATGGCAATTGTGCATGATAAGGCATTACCGAAAGATGTAATAGGAATGGTAAAAGGCGAAAATTAAAGAAATGAAAACTGTAAATGTAGGCATTATTGGCGGCGGTCTTATGGGGAAGGAAGTAGCCAGTGCATTCGGCAGATGGTTCGCACTAAATAATTATCCCTTAAAAGTCCGACTGAAAGGAGTGTGTGATATTAACCAGGATACCCTGGAATGGTACAAGCAACTGGACTCTGTGAATATGCTGACTACAGATTTTAGCGAGCTACTTGCAGATCCGGGTATTGACGTTGTTTATGTAGCATTGCCCCACCACCTACATTTGGAATATTATCAAAAAGTAATAGATTCCGGAAAGGATTTGCTGGCTGAAAAACCTTTTGGCATTGATCTAAAAGCCGCTCAATCAATAAGGGAACAGGCAGAGAAAGCGGGATGTTTTGTGCGATGTAGTTCTGAAATGCCATTTTTACCGGGACCCCAGAGGTTGATTAAAGAAATTCAGTCCGGATCTATCGGGAAAATCATTGAAATAAATGCGGGTTTTTATCATTCGAGCGACATGGATCCGTTAAAATCGATTAACTGGAAAAGACAATCAAAATATTGCGGAGAAATTGGAGTAATGGGAGACCTGGGCATGCACGTTATGCACATCCCATTGAGGATGGGATGGCGGCCTGTTCGTGTGTACGCACAGCTTCAAAAAATTATCACTCAGAGACCCGACCCGAGTGGCGGGTGGAGTGAATGTGATACATGGAACAACGCCACTTTGGCAACGACAGTAATGATTGAGAAAAGCGAAGTTCCTATGAGGCTCGAAATGAAACGATTGGCACCCGGTGAAACCAATTCCTGGAGTATCGAAGTGCTGGGTACAGAAGGTGGAGTACGATATAGTACTAAGGATACCAAAGCCCTTTGGATTTATCAAAGAGGAAATAACGAACAATCATGGAAAAGAGTGGATATGGGATTTCAGGTACCATTTACTACGATTACCGGGGGGATATTTGAACCGGGATTTACGGACTGTTTTATGCAGATGCTGGCAGCATATTTTGCAGAATGAGAGGGTTTTCTCGGCGATCGGTTTGGCTGTGTTACACCTGAGGAAGCTGTGATGAGTCATCAGGTTTTTGAAGCAGCATTACGGTCGCAGGAGACGAGATCAGCGGTGGAGATTAGTTTTAGACAATAGGTGTTGTGTGCTTAATAAATAAAAAATTATTATCAAATTTTTATTTTTATTCAATTAATTACTTTGTCAATTAAGAACTAATCAGTTCCACATTGGCGTATGATGATAACTAGCAAGGTTTTTAAAAGTCCCCAAGGACTATGATAATCAGCTATGGATCTTTGAACATGGATATAATCATAAATGTATTTGGAAAACCAAGAATTGTAACATCTCATGTTAGCAGACAAAACAAGAAGAGGGATAATAGCTGGTGGAAATTGGATCATTGATCACATTAAGCTAATTGAAATCTATCCTCAAGAGGAAAGACTAGCCAATATACAAATGGAGTTTACGGGTAATGGTGGCTCACCGTTTAGTGTCCTGGTAACTTTGTTTAAGATGGAGACAAACATTCCTCTGGAAGGAATAGGTGTTATTGGAGACGATGAAAATGGAAAGATAATCCGCGAAGAGTGTAACTCAATGCACATTAATTCAGAACAATTAAAGGAAATAAAGGATGTAGCTACGTCATATACGGATGTAATGACGGTTCGGTCAACCGGGAAAAGAACATTTTTTCATTACAGGGGTACTAATGCACTTCTTAGTAAAACAGATTTTGACTTTTCAAATACACAGGCGAAATTATTTCATTTTGGATATTTGCTTCTATTAGATGGATTGGATACCATCGAATCAGATGGACTTACTGGTGCCGCACACGTGTTAAAATTGGCGAAAAGCAAAGGCCTTTGGACTTCTGTGGATATCGTTAGCGAACAATCCAACCGGTATAAAAAAGTTATTCCACCTGCGCTTCCGTATGTGGATTTTCTTTTTTTAAATGAATTTGAGACGGAGATGCTTATAGGCGAATGCATATTAGATGAGAAAGGTATCCTGGTGGTTGAGAAAGGATTTCACGCTGCTCAATTATTACTAAATCTCGGTGTTCTTCAATGGGTTATTATTCATTTTTCGGGAGGCGCGATAGCAATGAGTAAAACAGGTGAACAAATATATCAAAGGGGTATTTGTGTTCCGATGGAAAGTATAAAAGGTACAGTGGGAGCCGGCGATGCTTTTGCTGCGGGAGTATTAGCAGGTATCCATGAAAACTGGAATATGGAACAATGTCTTGTTTCGGGTGTTAGTGTGGCAGCCTCCAGCTTGCAGCATGTGACCTCTACAGGCAGCATTCGTTCCTGGAAGGATTGTATGAAATTAGGAACTGATTTCGGATGGCGCTCTTAATTTTTTTTTAACTTTTTAGTGGTAAATAAGAAAATGGATGTTAACGATTTAACGATAAGAGTTTTTCTCATGATCAATGATAAATGGTTTTTGATATAGATATTTTATTGGTATGAATGTGTAAATAGTTGTATCAGTATTAAGATGAATCTCTGACTTTAAATCAAGGAGCTCGGAGGAAACTACTTTGATATTCCGGAAAATGCCCGGTGTGCAGTGAGACTTGGGTTGCATAGCAAAAGTAACTACGATTCCAGGGATGGTTTTCTGATTTGAGTGGGCGTGGGAAAGAATTAAATTTAATTTTAATCAACAATTTAAAAATAAATTATGGAAGTCATTAACAAAGAAAATCCTTTAATCGAAGGTGGAGATTCCGTTAGGTCACGTTTACCTCAATCAAAACGACTGGGGTTTTGGAGTAACACCTTTATTTTGTGGGGGCTTGTATTGGTGGTTTCAAGTTTGCTGGTAGGCGGTGTTGTAGGTACTCAATTATCGTTTAAAAACGCAATGATTGTTATCGTGATGGCGGGGATATTCAATAGTTTGATTTCCATCCTGATCGGAATTATAGGGACACGTACGGGCTTTACCAGTGCCATGATATTTCGATTTTCATACGGAAATATAGGGGTTATATTACCCAATTTTATCATGTCCATAACAACCGTGGTATGGTTTGCCGTTATATTGAATCTGACACGGGACGCTTTTATTGCCATTGTTCATGTGACGATGGAACAACCACTCTTATATTGGGGAATCACCTTATTAATGGCAATCATTTTTGTTATACCGGCGTATAAAACGATAAAATGGATCGCTTATGTTGACTATCTGGCAGCGCCTGCTATTGTCTTTATATTAATAGCGACCGTGTGGGGTGCATTAGATATCGGCGGAGGACCACGTCATATCATTCAACAAGCTCCTCTAACATCAGGGTCAATATTGATTGTGTTTACTTCCGCTGCCGGTGGGTGGCTGCATTCCAATACCATGATGTCGGATTTTACCCGATTTTATAAAACTGAGAAACAGGCAGCCATCGGGATCTTTCTCACCTTTGGTGTGATGATGGTTTTTCAGTATATAGGAGCTACCATTGGTGCTTTGGCAACCGGCGAATGGAATATTTTTCTCATCATGGATCGGTTCGGACTTTTGGAAATAACTTTCTTCGCCATATTTCTGGGATCGTTGTCTACGTGTATGGCTGCTATCTATTTTGCTGCGAATCTGATGGCGGCACCCCCTATACCCGAATATAAGAATGAAGAAAAAACCCGAAAATTAGTGCTCCTGATTGCATGGGCTTTTGCTTTATTTTTTGCGTGGTATGGCCCTGATCAGATCTTCAATTTTTTCCTGCAATTCCTTGCGTGGCTTGTTGGTCCTATCGCCATGACCGTTATCACCGACTACTGGTTGTTTCCAAAGAAGAGAAAGGATTATGAATCAGGGTTTCCTGCTATGAGAATTAATCCGGCAGCCTATTTAGCGTGGATAGGCGGTTTTTTGGTTGGTTATTTCACACAACACTTTTTTATATCCCTTATCAATGGAATGGTGGCCACAGGAATATTATACTATACGTGGATGCGTATCGCTCTGAACCGGAATACAACTCCGGAATTACAGTTTAGGAAATGGTTTGGTAAAGGCGAGCTTAAAAAATGAATTTAAGCAAGCGAGGAATTGTTCAAAAATAAATTTCCAGGGAGGAGAAGCAGGAATACCTACCGGCAAAACACACTGGCCACCTGTTTCTTTCGACTCTGAGGTGCAGATTTGCCGGAGTAAAGACCTATGGCTACCACAATTGATTGTCTTAAATGTGTCCTTAAAAGGAGATTAAACATATATATTTTGAAACTATTTTATTTACCTTTAAAAAGTAAGTAAAATTCTCTTCTAAATGAGAAAGATATTGAAGTGAATAAAATAGCTTTATTAAAAATGAATAATTGACAATAATAGAAAAATACGAAAACCATGTCTAAAAATAATATTACACGCAGAGGCTTTGTACTTAAGTCAGCAGCGGGGATAGGAGGCCTTGCTGTGGCAGGATATGCTACAGGAGCCGCTGTCATAGAGAATAAAATAAAAAATGCACAGACAGAAGAAGATAAAATATCCCGGCAAAAAAGTATTGCCATTGCAGAAAGCGATGTAGTTATCGAAAATGATCAATTAAAGTTGGTTATAGGTTCAAATGCGGTACCTAAAAGTTTGTTTTGCAAATCTACAAATGAAGAGTGCCTGGTTAGAGACCAAAATATTCCGATAAGCACGATAACACAGCAGCGTCCCTATCAGAATGAAGTAAAACTTGCCTTCCCTAGCCAGGAAATGACATTTAAAGCGAACTCAATACAAAGGGAAGGAGATATGCTAACAATAGGCTATGAATTAATTCCATACAAGGTAGCAGTTAGAATAAACATAAAGCCGCAATATATTGAGTTTAAGTTAGAAGATTTTATTATAAATAAGGAAGGGTATGGAGTTCTTATATCAGTACCTCCCGTCTGGAAGATATGCATTCTGCAATTACCTGTTCGTGAACGGACCTATTATGGTGATTTGTTGCAAGTGGTTTGGGACGAAAAAGTTGCTACCAATATACTGGCAACTGATCCGTATGCAAGAATACAGGCTGAAAAGGTAGATGGCTACTACCTTTTAAAAGCCGGAGCCGAGAGGGAAGTAAAATTAAAAGGAGTGAGCGCTGCTTTGATAACCTGTGCTACAGGTAAACTATTGGACAATATAGCTCAGGTTGAAGAGGATTTTGATTTAGCCCCCGGCGTAAAAAGCCGAAGAAGTAAAGAATATAAATATTCTTATTATTGGTCGGCAGATATCAATTCAGGCAATATAGATCAGCATCTGAAATATGCGAAGTTGGGTGGATTTCGAGCCATGAGTATCTATTATCCGGCTTTTTTAAAAAGTAATGGATACCGTCTTATCGGCGATTATGAATGGAACACATCACTATACCCGAATGGAAAAGAAGACCTGAGGCAATTGTTGAATAAAATTAAAGATGCCGGCCTCACTCCGGGATTTCATTTTCTTCATACATTTATAGGGCTTGATAGTAAATACGTGTCTCCGGTTCCTGATCATCGGATGAACCTGGTACAGTTATTTACACTTGCATCTCCCCTGGGTAAGAATGAAACCACCATTCATGTAGATCAGGATCCCAGTACGATAGAAATGGCAGACAAACGCCGTGTCCTGAGAATCGGATCAGAATTAATATCGTATAATGGTTACACGGATACCAAACCTTACCAGATTACCGGCTGCACACGTGGCGTATTCCAAACTGCACCGGATAATCATCCTGCAGGTTATATGTTTGGTGTATTGGATATAAGTGAATTTGGTGCACAGAGTGTGTATATTAACCAGGACAATGACTTACAGGATGAGATGGCAGAGAAATTGGCAGATATTTATGATGCAGGATTTCAATTTTGTTATTATGATGGATCAGAAGGAGTGAATGCTCCTTTTTGGTGTAATGTAGCGAGGGCGCAATGGAGAGTCCATAAAAGGCTGAAGCCTCAGCCCCTGTTTGCTGAGGGCGCCGCTAAAACACATTTTAGCTGGCACATGCTAAGCCGGGGGAATGCATTTGATATTTTCAAGCCTGAAATGTTGAAACAATCTATAAGGGAACACCCCGCTGCCGAAGCGCCGAGAATGAAAGAAAATTTTACTCACATTAATTTTGGATGGCTGGGATATTGGGCTCCTGATGAAAAGACAATAGGTACGCAACCGGATATGCTGGAGTATGCTACAAGCAGGGCTGCAGCATGGGATTGTCC
>JBDTIC010000022.1:0-7748 GCA_039936595.1 Ginsengibacter sp.
ATTGCCAGTTTCCGTTGTTGGAAGATAACTCATAATCCAATAATTTTTCTGCGAAATAAGCTTCGCCCCATCGCCAGTCTACCAGTAAATGTTTGCACAAAAAGCTGGCTACTACCATACGAACCCTATTATGCATCCATCCGGTTTCGTTAAGCTGCCTCATCCCCGCATCTACCATAGGATAACCTGTCTTTCCTTCGCACCAAAGCCGGAATTCGTCTTCATTATTCCGCCATTTGATAGCGTCGTATTTTCTCTTAAAATTTTGGTGCACTACATCAGGAAAATTAAAAAGGATCATCATAAAAAATTCACGCCAGATAAGCTCATTCAGCCATTTTTCATTCAGACTGTCAGCCAATTTTACTAAATTCCTAATGCTTACAGTGCCAAATCTTAGATGTACACCTACCCGCGTTGTTCCTTCAACCGATGGGTTATTCCGTGTTTCATGATAGTGCCGAATCGTCTCCTCTGATAGATCGGGAGCATCTATTTTTATATCGGTGTTACCAAAACCTATTTCTTTTAAGGAAGGGAAATGAAAAGGCGTTGTTTTGAAAAGATGATCTAAATGATTTTCACTTCTAAATGCTAATATCCCGGTTTCATGATACTGCTGTTTCCATATTTTAGAGTAGGGGGTAAAAATAGTATATGGTTCTCCGTTGCCTTTAGCAATTTCCAGGCTTTCAAAAACAACCTGATCTTTGTAACTATAAAACCCGATATCGTTTTGGGCTAAGAACTTTTCTATTTGTAAATCTCTTTCTAATGCATAGGGCTCATAGTCATGATTGGTAAACACTTTTTTTACAGAAAACTGTTCTTCCAATTTTTTGAATGAATTAAGCGGAGTATCCTTTATAATATATAATGAAGAATTATGTTTTTGTAAAACAATATTTATTTGCTCAAGTGTCTTGTGAATAAATTCGACTCGTTTATCGTCTTTAGAAGGAAGCTGATCCAGGATATTAATGTCGAAAATAAAAAGAATCAGCGCAGGATAGTTACTTTGAAGTGCATGAAACAATGCAGCGTTGTCTTCTAACCGCAAATCCCGTCTCAGCCAGCAGACACTTACTTCTGGTTTCTCCTTAGTCATCCCACGAGATTTTTAAAAGGATTAGTTTTTCTATTTTGATAGCCATGTATGGATATATTAATAAAAAGGATCGCCGCCACACCTATTGAAGTATAGACTATCGAAGTTGTACCATTCCAGTTGGCCACTGCGATAGCAACTAACGCCCATACGCCTACCAACGCAAATTCCCTCATATTCCTTTTCCAGATCATCAACAGATTTAATAAGCCTGCAACTACTATCATAATAATCGTCCACGCAATTTGAGAAATACCAAATCCATCCCATTGTATTTTCGTGAGCCAGGCGGCTGCATCTGCTATTAGCGCTACGCTTATCCACCCGGAATAAAAACAAAATGGCCACCAAACAAAAGCTATTTTTTTAAGTGGAATATCATCTAATTCCATTCGGGTGTTTAAAATTATTTTAATTAAGGAAATCAACATGATTACCATGATCAACACCGAAAGTCCGGTGTATTCATAAAGCCAGGCAATGATCCAACAACAATTGGCGATACATGAAATCACAAACCACCACCCGATGCTCAATACCGGCCAGTCATCTTCCACTCTCTTAAAAAGCCCGCGTCCACTATAAATTACAAAAGCCAAAAGGCCAATATAAATTAGTCCCCAAATGGAAAACGCATAACCTGCAGGTGTAAAGTAATTTTGATACCGGTGTGATACGTCAGAGACATTTTTGCCATTAAAGACACCTGTGTTCGATAAATAATTAATTATAATGGTGGATACGATAGCAACACCATTAGAAATTTGTAATAGCTTTTTCACTAAAAATATTTTTTAAGAGAGTTTTAATTTTGTTAAAAACCAGAATAAGGAAAGATTTTTTCTGCGAAACCTGTTATTTCATCACCAGATGTCTATTCAACTTTTCTGATCTTTTGCCTGAATTCTTTTTTTCTCAACAAATGCAGATAGATCAGCAAATTCAAAACGATTAATTCAAATCCGTAAAATATATCTTCCACCGGGATTGTAAGTATTCTTTTGCCCAGATTTTCAGAATTATTATAGCTTACCACAGGTTCCTCTAGACCCGTACCGGTAAGGATTCCATTTACTATTAGAAATGGGATTAATAAAATAAGGTACACGCTGACTGCCTTACCGAACCAATTGACCTTTAAAATAAATTTCAAAAAAAGACAGACAATACCTGTGCTAAAAAAGGTGACTGAAGTGTAGTATTTATCCTTAAAGATAAAACCCGCAATGATTAAGATCAGTGAAAAAAGGATACAAAAAATATCTTCAATAAAAGGAGGCCATGCGAGTTTATAAAACTTGTCAAGGCAATAATAAGTAAATACGCAAGAATAGGGGATACAAAAAAAGAAAAGGATCTCTTCAATCGGCAAGTTAAAAAAATAAATTCCTACTACGTACCGTGGATTGAAATTCCAAACACCGAGGTGGGTAAATATAGCATCCCAGGTTATAAAAATAATTGCAACAGGGATCGATGCAATAAAGAATTCTTTCCAGGTTTTGTAAAAATTAATTTTTGGATGAAAGGAAAATATCAGGGGAACAATTACTGTAAAAAAATCAACAAGTAAATAAAGGTACTTCATAGATTATCCTGGATTTAAGCATTTCTGAACTGCTCATTACTTTACTGTGCTATGTTGCAATGAAATTTCCTTTTTTTGTTTCAAATTGCGGAAGTATTTAAAAGGTACCCACAACATGCCAAAGCATTCGCCATCTTCTTTGGTCAAATGCTTGTGATGCATTTTATGAGCCCTGCGAATAGCTTTAAAATAAGTGTTGTCTGAATTGCGAAATATTTTAAATCGCTGATGAATAAAAATATCATGTACCAGAAAGTAACACAGACCATATAGCGTAATGCCCACACCTATAAAGAAAAGAAAATTGTAATCATTTTTCATTCCAAAAAACAACGCAGCAATCCCGGGTAAAGCGAAAATCAGAAAGAAAAAGTCATTGTGTTCTATAAATCCTTCAGATTCTTTTTTATGATGATCTTTATGCAATTTCCACAGCATGCCATGCATGATGTATTTGTGAGCCACCCATGCAACAACCTCCATACCCACAAAGGCGGCAAGGACGAATAAAAAATTAATTAGTAGTGTCTGCATGATTAAATATTTTTTGTAAAATCTCTTTTCTATAAATAAATATGTTTTCAATTTTTCTTTTAATCAAAAGAAAGTGAGCTATTTCGCCAATTATCCCGAAAGGCAATGCATATTGCAAATGATCTTTCATTAATACACCGTTATCCTGCTGAATAAAAATATGCGTGTGTTCCCAAATTTTATAAGGCCCCTTTAATTGCTTATCAATAAACTTTTTCGGTCGATCAACTTCAATAATTTCTGTTTGCCAATGCACCGGTATCCCTAAAAGAGGTTTTAATTTATAATCAATAAGCATTCCTTTATAAAATTCGTTGTCTTTTAAATCAGTTAAAATTTTAAAATCAAGTTCGGGAGGAGTTAGAGTAGACAGATTTTTTGGCGATGAAAAAAAATTCCACGCCGTATTAATTTCAATTGGTAAAAATTGTTCAGTTTGATAAAAATAATTTTTCATTCTGATAAGTGATTTGGTGATTTAATGACAGATTCTACTTTTGGAAAACAAACTTTCAACCACGCGGAAAATTTTTCAGGGTGGGTATCTATTTCCTTTTTCAACTGTGGTATGTGTATGTATTTCCAATCCTTTACTTCTTCGGCATTAGGCTGGGGCAGATCGTCTGTCACTCCAAAATAAACATGGTCTAATTCATTTTCTATCAGGCCATTTTCAAGAGCGGCTTTGTATATAAAGCTAAACTGGAATTGAGTTTTACATACAATGCCCATTTCTTCTTTTAGACGCCTTGCAATAGTTTCTTCAAATTCTTCACCTTTAATAGGATGGCTGCAGCAGGTATTACTCCACAAACCTGCAGAGTGATATTTGCCATCAGCCCGCTGTTGCAACAAAAGTTCTCCTTGTGAATTAAAAATAAAAACAGAAAATGCCCTGTGTAGAACACCTGCCCGATGGGTTGAAAGTTTATTCATGAATCCAACCTCTCTGTCATTCTGATCTACTAATATCAGTAGGTCATCCATTGCACCTGCGTTATTGAAAGAATTGTTATCGGCAATTACATTTTTATCAACATTCGTCATCTTAATTGGTCTTTTTCATCCTTGGTTAAATACTTTGACTTATTTAGAGAAGGTAAAACAAATTCTTTGAGCTCCGCATCTTTTATATGTGAATAGTAGTTTAAAATAAATTCTTTATCTTTTTCAATGTCATTGTTATACCCCAGGAACGAAGGCATATTAGTCTGTGCGATAAATCTTAAATATCTTAATTCAAAATTTTTATTGTCAGCATTTATAGCACTTTCAAGCATGTATTTCCCTTTTTTAAAATAGGATAGTTTTAAAAACGGGCTGAAAACATGTTTTGCCATCATCATGGTTCCACTGCCCTTGTAACCTAAAAGAAGTGGTTTTTTTTCATCATAAGGTCCAAGAAGATGGATCAATTGCTTGCAGGCTGCCTCATCCGGAGCCGCTCTTTGAAACAACATTCTCACCGAAACGATGTCAACCGTGTTGCCACCTTTGAAAGAAGATAAACAGTAAAGCAAAAATATTGAAACAAATATTTTACTCATACCCAATTCATTTTATTGTGTATAACACTATTAATCATCAGCCCGATCTTTTCGCCATTATTAATTCTTATTCTTTGTTGAAGCACCTTTTGAGCCGGGCACTTTTTTATTTTATTGAACAAGGATATGTAATAAACATAGGCCAGATAAACGCCACCTTTTGATGATGCCGGAAGTAGTTTAATACCAGCTAAGGCGATCTCAAAATCTGCTTCAATTTCTTTTTCAATTTCCTTCTTCGAATTGCTGTTAAAATCACTCATGTCAATGCCAGGGAAATAAATACGTCCGAGGATATGGTAGTCGTCCTTCATATCCCTTAAAAAATTTACTTTTTGAAAAGCTGCACCCAGTTTCATTGCATAAGGTTTTAGTTCTTCATACAACTTTGAATCTCTTTCCGTAAAAATTTGAAGGCACATTAAACCAACTACTTCTGCCGAACCTAAAATGTATTTCTGATATTTCTCAACCGTATAATCTACTTTTTGCAAATCCATTTCCATACTTTCCAAAAAAGTTTCGATGAGACTCTGGTCTATCTGATACTCATGAACAGCGGCTTGAAAGGAGTTTAAAATAGGATTAAGTGAAATCCTGTTTTCAATAGACCAGTAGGTTTCTTCTTTAAATTTTTCTAATAAATATTGCTTGTCGTATCCTTCAAAACTATCAACTATCTCGTCGGCCAGGCGTACAAAACCGTAAATAGAATAAATAGCATTCCGTAACCGGTTATTTAAAAAATAAATGCCCAGGGAAAAGCTGGTACTATAAGTCTTTGTGGTAATCTTACTTACTTGCGTGGAGAGGTTATCAAATAAATACTTCATGCTTTTTATTTTTTAGGTATTTGAATAATTGGTTGGCTACTATCTTACCCGATATAAGAGAGGGTGGCACTCCCGGCCCTGGAACAGTAAGTTGGCCTGTGTAAAACAAGTTATGTATCTTCTTATTTCTTATTTTAGGTTTTAAAACTGCGGTTTGCATGAGTGTGTTAGCAAGCCCGTAAGCATTGCCCTTATAAGAATGATAATCAGCAATAAAATCGTTTACGCAGTAACTTTTTTTGAAGTCGATAACATTTCGTATTTCCTCGCCAATATGTTTCTCCAAACGAGTCAGCATAATCTCAAAATACTTTTCCCTCAGTTGTTCATTGTCTTCCAGGCCTACAGCAAGAGGCATCAATATAAACAAATTTTCATTTCCGTCCGGGGCAACGCTATTATCAGTTTTAGAAGGGCAGCATATATAAAACAATGGATTATTAGGCCATTTGGGATCTTTGTATATCTCCTTTGAATGCTCGAACAGTTCATTTTCAAAAAATAATGTATGATGCTGAATTGATTTTATTTTCTTTGAAACCCCAATAAAATATATCAGGCAGGACGGTGCAAAAGTCTTTTTATCCCAATAGCTTTCTTTATAATTTTTTAACTCTTCAGGTAGTAAATCCGTCTCCACGTGATGATAATCTGCAGATGCAATTACAGCATCAAAATCAATTGTTTTTTCGTTGACTACAATGCCTGTAGCCTGACTATCTTTCACAATGATCCTTTCCACAGGAGAATTAAAGTGAAATGATGTTCCCTGTTTTTTGCAAATTTGCTCGATCGCCTCTACTACTTTACCGAAGCCCCCTTCAGGATACCATGTTCCTAACTTTAAACCTGCATAATTCATGAGGCTGTATAAGGCCGGCGTATCCTGCGGCATTGCGCCCAAAAACAAAACAGGAAATTCCATCAGTGCAATTAACTTTGGATTGGAGAAATATTTACGAACGTGCTTGCTGAACGAAGAGAATATTTGTAAGCGCAAAACCCCCTTTATAAGACTCATATCCGCAAATTCTGTGAGTGAAATACCCGGCATTTCCGACAGGTTTTTCATACCAGTTTCGTATTTGAACTGAGCTTCTTTCATAAATCGATCAAGTTGTGGTGCACTTCCTTTCTCAATATACTCAAATAAATTACGTAGCTCGTTATAATTTGCGGGAATATTGATTGTATCATCAGCAAAAACTATTTCAAAAGATGGATCGAGTAGTTTTAAATCGTACCAGTCATTAACTTTATATCCGAAGTCATTAAAAAAATCTTCGAATACGTCCGGCATCCAGTACCAGCTTGGTCCCATGTCAAACAGGTATCCGTTTTCAGTTTTTAACTGCCTGGCCCTTCCTCCCGTAGTCGCATTTTTCTCGAAGACATGCACTTCCTGCCCTGCAGCGGATAAATGCGCTGCAGCACTTAAACCGGAAAACCCTGAACCAATGACGGCAATCTTTGACATATAGTTGTTAATGTTATTTCTGGATAATTTAAACATAAAAGCGATTACAATATCTGTTCCAAATCCATAACTGACGTCAACCAGTTAATTTCTCCTTGTAATACAATATGGTTACTAATATGTTGCTGACACGCCACAAATATTCTCTTTCCGCTAAATTGTGTAATTATTTCGTTCAAAAGTTGTGTCACTTCTTCATCAGAATAATTGTGAACCAAAAATAAAAGAATATTATTAACAGAAATTTCTTTTTCTAATTCACTAAAAGATTTGTAAGGAACATTGCTTCCAAGATAAATCACTTGATGCCCTGCAAGACTGATTAAATAATGAGCAAACAATAGCCCGATTTCGTGAAATTCATTCTCGGGTAAAAATAACAGCCACGAATTTGCATCACTTTTTGCCGGAGGCAATGCATCAATCGCTGTGAATAATTTTTGTCGGAACAGGTTACTTAAGAAATGCTCCTGCGCAGGCGGTAATACACCTCTAGTCCACATAAGCCCAATACGTGCCATAGTAGGATAAATTACTTGCAGATAAGTATCTTTTAAGCCGAAACGAATAAGACAGTGTGAAAATATTTTATCAAAATACACCTCATCATAACTCATGCCCGCAGCTATGAGCTGAAAAATAAAGTAAGATGCAGACTCAT